>NZ_JARAXF010000028.1:0-131924 GCF_033793745.1 Streptomyces sp. ME19-01-6
TTCGCGACCGTACGGGGTATCAACATATCTGGCGTTGACTTTTAGCACGCTGTTGAGTTCTCAAGGAACGGACGCTTCCTTTGAAACCGTTTCACCGGTTTCTCCGGGCGCTTCCCTTCGCTGTGTCCACTACTTTAGCTGATTTCCCGCCCGGCTCCTAATCGAGCCTTCGGATCGAATTTCCGCGCAGCGGAAATAGACCCTGTTCGGGAATCATCGGTAGTGGTTGGCCGCCTGTGGATCGGGGGTGCTGCGGCCCGACCGTGGTCGTGTCGACAGCGCTGCCCGTCTCAAGCGGCTCGAGCTACGTTAGGCGCCGGGGTGTCCGGAGTCAAGTTGCGTCTGACGGTGCGTCGGATCTTCCGGCGGCGGGGGGTGTGCGCGCGGTACGGGCTCACCGTCGGGTCCCCGTCGATCCAGAAGCGCCATGGGTGGGTTGCTCCCTCGCCGCCGACGCCCGTGCGCGGGCCGTTGAGCACCTGGTCGGCCTGGGCGGGGACGCCGGTGAATATCGCCATCGGGGCCTGGGACGGTGCTTGTGACTCCTCCCCGGCGTGCACACCGGGGCTTCTCGCTATGCCGGCGTGTCTGTACGTCGTTCGCGATGGCGGTCCGGGACGAGTCCGCCGGTACGCCCCTGTGCCTTGGCTGCGTCCAGTCCGGCGCGGGTGCGCTCCTTGATGAGGCTGCGCTCAAACGCTGCCATAGCTCCGGCCACCTGAAGCATGAGACGGCCGTCAGCCGTGCCGGGGTCGATGGTGGACCGGCCATGGCTGGCACGGTCTCTTCACAGGTGACGCCCAAGGCTTTGCGCTTGGACTCGGTCTCGTGCGGTCGGGAGCGACGGCGGCGACCTGGCCGAGGGGTCTTACACGCCCGAGCGGGACGATGACCCGTCCCCCATCGGGAGAGAGAGTCGTAAGCGGCCGTCCGTCGATGTACACCGTTGGCTGCTCGTCGATGTGCACAGTGACCGTGATCCTGGCGGTGCGGAGGAACGCACCAAGGGAGTCATCCCCCACCCTTGCGGCCCGAGTCGGCGCACGTCGACAGTCACCCGCGAGCATGGCGCGTGACAAATTCCGCGCCGACTCACCGACGAGCCGCGAGCAAGGCGCACAGCGGCTCAGGCTCCGGCGGACGGCTTGGCTCTCGGGCTCAGTCGGTACGCCGAGACTGTTGGATCACCGGCGAGAAAGAAGCGGTGCTGCCAGTCGTGGGCTTTGCTCACGCCTACTCGAGGACCAACCCGGATGAGTGCGGCGGGTACGGGCTCGCCCTCGGACAGCGTGACCGAGGCGCCTGTCAGTAGGTCTGTGCCGTTGTGCTCTGACGTGATGCCGAGCGCTTGGCAGAAGTTCCCCGGACCCCGCGCGAGACGTGGACTCTCGACCTTGCTCCCCCGCCGCTTGCGTGCCAGGTCTTCCCCTTCGATGACCTTGCCTGCCCGGATGAGGACGGCTGTGGCGATGCCGTCTGCCCCGGTGACGATGTTGGCGCACCAGTGGAGACCGTGAGACCGGTAGACGTACAGGTGTCCCGCGGGTCCGAACATGACGGCGTTGCGGGGTGTCCTGCCTCGGTAGGCGTGGGAGGCGGGGTCGGCCGCACCGGCGTACGCCTCGGTCTCCGTGATGGTGATGCTCACGGTTCCCTCGGGGGTCTCGTGGGTGAGGATGGCACCGAGCAGCCTGGGGGCGACTTCTTCAGCGGGGTGAGCGAGATCCACAACATTCATGCTGACCGACTTGACATGCCGATGGGGCCGTCGGGCGTCCGGCGGATGAGGGTGCGTCCCAGAAGGTCCGGGGCCACCTCCAGGACGGGGCGGTCGAAGAACGGACGGGTCAGCGGCGTACGGTCGGGTGAAGCGATCACGCGGCCCGAGCGTAGTGCAAGCGATATGAACGGGTGGTTGGAGCGGAGCCGGTCCGCTGACAGGGTGGGCCCACGCGGAACCGCTCCCCGCCGTTCCGCGTTTCTAGGGTTCGACAGTGGTCGTCGTGCGATCAGAACAAGACGCAGGCGCGTCCGTGAGAGGGAGAACATGGGCTTCAAGAAGCTGCTCGCGAGTTTGGGTGCCGGTGGCGCTTCCGTGGAGACGGTGCTGACGGAGGAGAACGTCGTTCCGGGCGGCGTCGTCCAGGGCGAGGTCCGGATCCAGGGCGGCTCGGTGGCACAGCAGATCGAGGCGCTCTCGGTCGGTCTGCAGGCGCGGGTCGAGGTGGAGGGCAACGACCAGGAGTACAAGCAGGACGTCGAGTTCACCAAGCAGCGGCTGGGCGGCGCCTTCGAGGTGCAGCCCGGGGCGGTGCACGCGGTGCAGTTCAGCCTCGAGATCCCCTGGGAGACGCCCATCACGATGTTCCTGGGCCAGCACCTCACCGGGATGAACGTGGGCGTGACGACGGAGCTGCAGATCGCGCGCGCCGTGGACTCGGGCGACCTGGACCCGGTGAATGTGCACCCGGTCCCCGCGCAGCAGGCCATTCTGGACGCCTTCGGCCAGCTCGGCTTCCGGTTCAAGAGCGCCGACCTGGAGCGCGGTCACATCCGCGGGACGCGGCAGCGGCTGCCCTTCTACCAGGAGATCGAGTTCCACGCTCCGCAGCAGTACCGCGGGCTCAACCAGGTCGAGCTGAGCTTCGTCGCTGACGACCGCGAGATGGACGTCATCCTGGAGATGGACAAGAAGCCGGGCCTGTTCGCCGAGGGCGGCGACTCCTATCGCGCCTTCACCGTCAACCTGGCCTCCTACCAGGACACCGACTGGGCCGCGTACTTGAACCAGTGGCTCGCCGAGGTCGGCGGTAAGCGCAACTGGTTCTGACCGTCGCCGGTCCGGCCGCCGCTGGTCCTGGCCTGGTTCGGCTCTCACGCGGGGCGTGCACCGTGTTCCCTCGGTGCGCGCCCCGCGTGCTGTCACTCGTACCGCACGGTCAGCGGAGTTCCGCGGCCGGCCCAGTGCCCGGTGGCCTCGGCGAACACCTCGGCGGCCGTCGCGGCGGCCTCGGGGGCGGCCGTACGGAAGGCCTCCCAGCCGTGGACGCGCAGGACGAAGCCCTCCTCCGGCCGGCCCCACCAGGACAGGTCGCGCAGACAGTCGGCGAGCGCGTCCCAGTTGTGGCCGAACCACGCGGGGAACCCGAGGTCCCGGGCGCAGCGGTCGAGGAAGCCCGCCTTGTCCCGCACCCCGTCCAGGCGCAGCGTGGCGGTGCGCCGGCCGGGGCCGGGCGGGGGCGTGGGTGTCGGTCCGGTCATGGGGGCATGGTGTCAGCCCGCGCGGCGGCGGCCTCGTTAGGCTGGCCGCCAATACGACCAGCGCGAGCAGCAGGAGGTTTCGACGTGCCCGAGCAGAACCGGCGCCCACTCCCCCACGACTTCCATCCGCCGGTGCCGTCGTTCACCGTCGTGAGCGAGGATGTCGAGCCCGGGGGCACTCTCAAGTCCGCCCAGGTGCACGCCGAGGGGAACACCTCGCCGCAGCTGCGCTGGGAGGGCTTCCCGGCGGAGACCAAGAGCTTCGCCGTCACCTGCTATGACCCGGACGCGCCGACGGGCAGCGGGTTCTGGCACTGGGTGCTGTTCGACATCCCGGCGGACGTGACCGAGTTGCCTGCCGGTGCGGGCAGCGGCGTCACCGCGCGGAGCGCGAAAATCGAGCAGGGCAGGGGGTTGCCCGAGGGTGCGGTACACGCCCGGAACGACTACGGCTCGCGCGACTTCGGCGGGGCCGCGCCGCCGCCCGGGGACGGTTCGCACCGCTATGTGTTCACCGTCTACGCGGTGGACGCGGAGAAGCTGGGCCCGGACGCCGATGCCTCGCCCGCGGTCGTCGGCTTCAATCTGCGCTTCCACACGCTGGCGCGCGCCCAGTTGATCGGCGAGTACGAGAACCCGGCCGCCGGCTGACGCCCCCGTCCACCGGCGGGCTGACCCGGCGCACCGGTGCGTACAGGCCCGTACAGGCCTTCTATCGGGCCTAAATTGCGTTGTCCTCGGCCTCGCTCCCGGCCAAAGATGTATCCCGGCCCGCCCGTCCGCGCGGGCCGGGATTGGCCGGATGCGGAGGTGGTCGGGATGCGCGAGACACTGGTTCTGAACGCGAGCTTCGAGCCGCTGTCGGCGGTGTCGCTGCGCCGTGCGGTGGTGCTGGTTCTGCAGAACAAGGCCGTCATCGAACACGCCCACCCCGGGCTGCGGGTGCGGGCCGCGGACGTGGATCTGCCCGTGCCGCTGGTGATCCGGCTGTGCCGGTACGTACGCGTGCCGTTCCGAAGACGCGCTCCGTGGTCGCGGCGCGGGGTGCTGGTCCGGGACCGGCACCGGTGCGCCTACTGCGGCCGCAGGGCGACGACCGTGGACCACGTGGTGCCACGGTCGCACGGTGGTGGGGACACCTGGCTCAATACGGTGGCCTCCTGCGCGGAGGACAACCACCGCAAGGCGGACCGGACGCCGGAGCAGGCCGGGATGCGGCTGCTGAGCACGCCGTTCGAGCCGACGCCCTCGGACGCGCTGCTGCTGGCGGTGGGGATGGCGGAGCGCGAGGGCCTGCCCGAGTGGCTGGCGCTGCCTGCCTGAGCCCTGACCTGACCTGATCCGGCCAGCGCCTGACATGTCCGAACCCCCCGCGCTTGCGATATGCGCGGGGGGTTCGGACGTGTCAGGCGACCGGTGTCAGTCGATCCTGGGCTGCTCCCGGCGCGGGGCGGCCTCCTTGCCGGTGGCGGCCGGGGCGCCGCCGCCGTTGCCGCCCGTCATCGGGCCGAAGTTGCCGAGGGCGCCGCCGAGTCCCTTGAGGGCGTCGCCGATCTCGCTGGGCACGATCCAGAGCTTGTTGGCGTCGCCCTCGGCGATCTTCGGCAGCATCTGCAGGTACTGGTACGAGAGCAGCTTCTGGTCCGGGTCTCCGGCGTGGATGGACTCGAAGACCGTACGGATCGCCTGCGCCTCGCCCTCGGCGCGCAGCGCGGCCGCCTTGGCATCACCCTCGGCCCGCAGGATCGAGGACTGCTTCTCACCTTCGGCGCGCAGGATCTCGGACTGCCGGACACCTTCGGCCTGGAGGATCGCGGCGCGCTTGTCACGGTCGGCGCGCATCTGCTTCTCCATCGAGTCCTGGATGGAGGTCGGCGGCTCGATCGCCTTGAGTTCGACGCGGTTGACGCGGATGCCCCACTTGCCGGTGGCCTCGTCGAGCACGCCGCGCAGCGCCGCGTTGATCTCCTCGCGGGAGGTCAGGGTGCGCTCCAGGTCCATGCCGCCGATGATGTTCCGCAGGGTGGTGACGGTGAGCTGCTCGATCGCCTGGATGTAGCTGGCGACCTCGTAGGTGGCGGCGCGGGCGTCGGTCACCTGGTAGTAGATGACGGTGTCGATGTTCACGACCAGGTTGTCCTGGGTGATCACCGGCTGCGGCGGGAACGGCACGACCTGCTCACGCAGGTCGACGCGGTTGCGGATCGAGTCGATGAACGGCACGACGATGTTGAGGCCCGCGTTGAGGGTGCGGGTGTAGCGGCCGAAGCGCTCGACGATGGCGGCGCTCGCCTGCGGGATGACCTGGATCGTCTTGATGAGTGCGATGAAGACGAGCACCACCAGGATGATCAGGACGATGATGATACCCACAGCGGCTCCCTGTGCCCTTCAGGCTTCCGGTTGATCGGGATGATCAGGTCTGGTCGTCGATCTCGATGGCCACGTCGATGATCTCGACAGCGATGGCGATCTCGAGTCGAGTCTGTCAGATCTGAGGGCCAGTTGGCAGCCGGGCGGCCTGAGGCTGGTATCCGGCTCGTATCCGCGTATGACGGCTGGGTGGTTCACATGACCTCGGTGGTTCACATGACCACAGCCGTGGCGCCGTCGATGTCCACGACGTCGACCTGCTGGCCCGGCTCGTAGGCCTGGTCGGGGTCGAGCGCGCGGGCCGACCACACCTCGCCCGCGAGTTTGATGCGCCCGCCGCCGCTCTCGTCCACCCGCTCGAGGACCACGGCTTGGCGGCCCTTCAGCGCCTCCACCCCGCTGACCAGTTCGGGCCGCTGGGTGCGGCTGCGGACCGCGATCGGCCGTACGACGGCGACCAGCGCGACGGAGACCGCGGAGAAGACCACGACCTGGAGCACGGCGCCGCCGCCGAGCGCGTCCGTGATCGCGGCGGCGACAGCGCCGACCGCGACCATGCCGAATTCCGGCATCGCGGTCAGTACGAGCGGAATGCCCAGCCCTACGGCGGCGACCAGCCACCACACCCAAGAATCCACAAGGTCATGGTAGTTCTCGGGGTGCGCCCAGGAACAGAGCGCGGATCACCGGCCGGGAGCGCTGCGCGCCACCGCGAGCCGGTCGGCGCGGGGCTCAGCTGAGCGGCAGCCCCTGGGCGGTCCAGCGGTCGCCGTTGCGCTCCACGACCAGCGGGAGTCCGAAGCAGTGCGAGAGGTTACGGGAGGTCAGCTCGGTCTCGACCGGGCCGGCCGCCAGCACCTTGCCCTGGCGGATCATCAGGACGTGGGTGAAGCCGGGGGCGATCTCCTCCACATGGTGGGTCACCATGATCATCGAGGGGGCGAGCGGGTCGCGGGCGAGCCGGCCCAGGCGCCGTACGAGGTCCTCGCGGCCGCCGAGGTCCAGGCCTGCCGCGGGCTCGTCGAGGAGCAGCAGCTCGGGGTCGGTCATCATGGCCCGGGCGATGAGGGTGCGCTTGCGCTCGCCCTCGGAGAGGGTGCCGAACTTCCGCTCGAGATGGTCGGTCATGCCCAGGCGGTCCAGGAAGGCGCGGGCGCGCTGCTCGTCGACGGCTTCGTAGTCCTCGTGCCAGTGGGCGGTCATGCCGTACGCGGCGGTGAGCACGGTCTGGAGCACGGTCTGGCGGCGGGGGAGCTTGTCGGCCATGGCGATGCCCGCCATGCCGATGCGGGGGCGCAGCTCGAAGACGTCGACCGCGCCGAGCTTCTCGCCGAGGATCTGGACGGTCCCGGTGGTCGGGAACAGGTAGCTGGAGGCCACGTTGAGGAGGGTGGTCTTCCCGGCGCCGTTGGGCCCGAGGATCACCCAGCGCTCTCCCTCTTTGATCGACCAGGAGACCTCGTCCACCAGAGCCCGACCATCGCGGACCACGGATACGTCCACCAGCTCCAGAACATCGCTCATGAGCGCGTTGTCTCCCAATGCAGTCTCGAGTATCGCGTACGCCTGTAGGCGCAGCCCCCAGGGAAAACCTACGCCACGTATTGTCGGCGCCAGTCCCTAGGCTGGGGCCATGCTCGATGAACCGCGCTCAGGGCGCCTTGCCGCCTGGGGAAATGCCCTTCTCGCCGGACTTGTCTCCCCGGACGAGGCCGCGCATCGCATCGCGGCCGACGACGCTTCGCACCGCGTGGCCGACCTGCCGGGGGAGACCGCCCCGGTGGGGCTGACGCTCGCGCTCGGGCGGCTGCGGGCGCTCGGCGCCAAGGGGCTGCGGGTGGCGCTGCCGATAGCGGGCCACCCGCTGGGGCTGAGCGGCCCGCACGAGTTCAACGCGCGGGCGCTGGACGCGGGCGAGGCGGTGATCGTGACGGGGGTGGCCGTGGGCCTGGTGCCCGAGGTGTTCCAGGCGGGGCCCGAGGGCGATGCGCATATCGAGGTGATGTGGCGCTGTCTGCCGGTGCGTGAGGCGCCGCCGGCCGATGTGCCGTCGCTGGGCGAGGCCGAGCGGGAGCTGGCGGAGGCGCTGCGGGATGCCACCGAGGTGCTGTCGCGGCTGAATGTCGCCGGGGCGGGGCCGGCCGCGCAGGCGGCCCTGGAGGCGTACCGGGCGCGGGCGGGGCGGGGGCGCGAGGTGCTCGCCCCGGGCTATCCGCCGCGGGCGCTGCGGGTGTTGGAGCTGGCTCAGCGGGTGGGCGCGCTGATCGAGATCGCACACGGGTCGGGCGCGGGCGCCGGGGAGCACGGCGCGGCGGTGAGCGCGTCGGAGATCGCGGCGCGGGCGGAGGCGCTGCGGCCGGTGGAGCGTACGGCGCGGCGGGCGCAGGTGGCGGCGTACAACGCGTATGTGGAGGAGTTGGAGCGGGGCGGGTTCTGAGGCCTGCCGCCACAGGGCCTGATGCCAACGGGACCTGATGTCACAGGGCCTCTCGTCACACCACCCCGGCGGCCGGGCCGCCGGGGTGGTGGAGTGGTGCGGTGATGCGGTGGGGAATGCTCAGCGGTTGCCGCAGGGGGTGCCGAAGGTCTGGTTCATCACCCCGAGGACATGGGCGCCGTTGCCACAGGCGTTGACCGGAATGAACACGGGCGCCTGGACGTGGTTGCCGGAGGCGATGCCCGGGGAGTTCACGGCCTGACCCTGAGCCGCGGGGCTGTGGGCAGAGGCGGCACCGGCACCGGCGACGGCGAGGCCGCCCGCCACGATGGTGACGGCCGCGAACTTCTTGATGCTCTTCACTTGGTAAGACCCTTCTAGCGCAACACTGCGGCAGGCCGCCGCAGCCGCCATGGAGAACGGCGCGGGGCGGGCCCGGTTGCGCTGTCCGGGTGACATACACACGACGGTATGAATCTCGGCTCGGCAGACGGCACTCCCGTATCACCAACAGATCGCCGCTTAGTGCGACAATCCGGGCAATTCATACCGGCTACGCCCCGATCCCGTGACGCACGGCCCACAGCGCCGCCTGCGTCCGGTCGGCGAGATCGAGCTTCATCAAGATATTGGACACATGGGTCTTAACGGTCTTTTCGGACAGGACCAACGCGCGGGCGATCTCCCGATTGGACCGGCCGTCCGCGATCAGTGCCAGCACCTCGCGCTCCCGCTCGGTGAGCGAGCCGCCCCGCCCCTGGCCGCCGCCCGCCTCCTCCTGCGAGAGCAGCGCCAGGGCCACCTCGGGCTGCAGCAGCACATGCCCGGCGTGTACGGACCTGATGGCGCCCGCGAGGGCCTCGGGGTCCACGTCCTTGTAGACGTATCCCGCCGCGCCAGCGCGCAGGGCGGGGACGACCGTGCGCTGCTCGGTGAAGCTGGTGACGACCAGCACCCGGGCGGGGTTGTCGAGGCCGCGCAGCCGGCGCAGCGCCTCGACGCCGTCGGTGCCGGGCATCTTCACATCCATCAGGATGACGTCGGGCCGCAGCTCCTCGGCGCGGGCCACTCCCTCCTCGCCGTCCGCCGCCTCCCCCACCACCTCGATGTCGTCCTGCACCTCCAGGAACGTCCGCAGCCCGCGCCGCACCACCTGGTGGTCGTCCACGAGCAACACCCGGATCCCACGGACCGGCTCAACCACCGGGCACCTCCATTTCGATCACGGTGCCCTTTCCGGGCTCCGACTCCACGGCCAGCCGGCCGCCCACGCCGCTCGCCCGGTCGCGCATCGAGACCAGGCCGAGGTGGCGCCCCGCCCGGCGGACGACCGAGGGATCGAAGCCTCCGCCGTCGTCGGCCACGCGCAGCAGGGCGCCCTGGCCGTGGCGGGCCAGGGTGACTTCGACCCGGTCGGCGTCCGCGTGGCGCAGCGCGTTGTGCAGGGCCTCCTGGGCCACCCGCAGCAGCGCCTCCTCCTGGGCCGCGGGCAGCGCGCGGACGCCGCGGGCGGCGAAGGTGACGCGGGCGCTGTGGGCGCGGTCGAGGACCCGTATCTGGGTGCGCAGGGTGGCGACGAGGCCGTCCTCGTCGAGGGCGGCCGGGCGCAGCTCGACGACGGCGGAGCGCAGCTCGTCGGCCGCCTCGGCGGCGAGGGCGGCTATCTGCTGCAGCTCGCCCTTGGCCCGGGCGGGGTCGCGGTCCACGAGCGCGGTGGCGGCCTGGGCGGTGAGCCGCAGCGAGAACAGCTTCTGGGAGACGGCGTCGTGCAGCTCGTGGGCGAGCCGGGCCCGCTCCCCGGCGATGGTGAGCTCGCGGCTGCGCTCGTAGAGCCGGGCGTTGGTGAGGGCGATCGCGGCGTGCTGGGCGAGGATGCCGAGCAGCTCCTCGTCCTCGGCGGTGAAGCCGCAGCTTCCGCTCGGCTTGGGGCAGCGTTTGTTGGCGAGGAAGAGCGCACCGAGCACTTCGTCGCCGTCGGCAATGGGAAGTCCAATAAAGTCGGACATATCGGGGTGTGCGTCGGGCCAGCCCTCGAAACGCGGATCCAGGCGGACATCGGCCAACCGCTGCGGGGTGGCGTCGTGCAGCATCGCGGCCAGGATTCCGTGCTGGCGGGGCAGTGGGCCGATGGCCTTCCACTGCTCCTCACTGACGCCATCTACTACGAACTGCGCAAAGCCCCCATGGTCGTCCGGAACCCCCAGGGCCGCATACTCCGCGTCAAGCACCTCACGTGCGGACACAACGATTGTCTTTAGGACATCGCGGACTTCCAGATGCCTGCTCATGGCGAGGAGCGCACCGCTCACATTGGCCAGGCCGGCCCCGGCCCCGCCACCGCGTCCCTTTGTCATGAGCCACACCGTACCGGGGGGCGCGACTCGGGCATATCGGCCGGTCGGCGGCCCTCCTCGGGACCTGAGTCCTAGTCCCGAGGAGGGAGGAAATCGCCATGGAACGGCGCGTCGCGATGATCCGGAATGGCGACCACAGTATGTATTTGCTCAGGCACATCACGCGACACGAAAGCCTCAGTGCTGTGACCCCTGACACAGGACCTGAATCACGTACGACCACGATTAGTGGACGTTTTAAAGCACTCGTGAGCGGGGAAGACGGCCGCTCGCACAGGTGGGAGCCGCCCAGGTATCCACTAAGCAGGGTCGTATGTCACACCTTTGCCACAACATTTTGCGGGCGCTAAGAATTTCCCCAGTCGCACGGCGCCGTAGATCAGAACACGGCGCTCACAAGCGCCGGTTTGGCCTGCGACACCAGCGATTGGAAGAGGTTAGTCCGCCATGCCCGTCCCCCGCATTCCCGGTTACAGCCGCCTGACCAAGACGCACAAGTTCTCCGCCGCAGGCATCGCCGCCGCGGGCGCCGCAGCCCTCGCCTTCGCCGTCGTCCCGGGCCAGGCCGAGGGCCAGACGACCGCCGCCAAGGAACTGCCCGCCAAACCCGTCTCATGGAGCCAGCAGGTCGTCGACCACAAGGCCCAGCACGAGAGCCTTGTCCACCAGGCCGATCTCGCCACGCAGCAGGCGAAGGAGGAGGCCGCGAAGAAGAAGGCGGCCGAGGAGGCGGCGAAGAAGAAGGCCGCTGAGGAAGCCGCCAAGAAGAAGGCCGCCGAGGAAGCGGCGACGAAGAAGGCTGCCGAGGAAGCCGCGGCGAAGAAGAAGGCTGCCGAGGAAGCCGCTGCCAAGAAGGCCGCCGAGGAGAAGGCCGCCAAGGAGAAGGCGGACAAGGAGCGGGCCGCCAAGGAGGCCGCGAGCCGTGCCGCCGCGCGCCAGCCGGTCTACGCGAACAACCTCGACGGCTGGATCAAGCACTCGCTCGACATCATGAAGCAGAAGGGCATCCCGGGCACCTACAACGGCATCTACCGCAACCTGATGCGGGAGTCGAGCGGTAACCCGCGCGCCATCAACCTGTGGGACATCAACGCCCAGAACGGCATTCCCTCCAAGGGCCTGCTGCAGGTCATAGACCCGACCTTCAAGGCCTACCACGTCGATGGCACCTCGTGGGACATCTACGACCCGGTCGCCAACATCACCGCCGCGTGCAACTACGCCTACCACCGCTACGGCTCGATCGACAACGTCAACGGCCCGTACTAAGCCGTAAACGCCTGACGCCGAAGGGCGGCGGCCCCTCCGTGTACGAGGGTGCCGCCGCCCTTCGGCGTTCCGGGCGCGAGGCGTTCCGCTACTTGCGCATGACCTCCGGCTCGTGGCGGCGCAGCAGCCGGGCGACCGCGAAGGCGCAGATGACACCGAGCGCGAGCAGCACCAGGATGTCGATGCTCCACTGCGACGTGGCGTGCTCCCACAGGGGGTCGGTGTCATTGGGCTTCTTGCGGTCCCAGGGCGCCATCATGTGGCCGGGGCCGGGGCCGAGGTCCAGAGTCGCTCCGGCCGCGCCGACCGCCCAGCGGGAGGGCATCAGGTAGGCGAACTGCTCGATGCCCGGCGATCCGTAGATCTTGAACAGGATGCCGGTGAAGACGACCTGGACGATCGCGAACATGACCAGCAGCGGCATGGTCTTCTCCGCGGTCTTCACCAGCGCGGAGATCACCAGGCCGACCATCATCGAGGTGAAGCCGATCGCGATGATGGACACGCACAGCTCGATGGCCGGGGGCATGATCAGGCCCTCCTCCGGCAGCTCGCGGGTCGAGAAGCCGATGGCGCAGATGATCACGGCCTGGAAGGCGGTGATCACGCCGAGCACGATCACCTTCGACATCAGATAGGCCGAGCGGGACAGGCCGACCGCCCGTTCCCGTTCGTAGATCACCCGCTCCTTGATCAGTTCCCGTACGGAGTTGGCCGCACCGGAGAAGCACATGCCGACCACGAGGATCAGCATGATGGTGCCCGAGTCCTGGTTGAACTGGCCCTTCGGCGCCTTGGTGAGGCCGAAGTCCGACGGGATGACGATGCTCACCGCGCCGAGGACGGCGGGCAGGATCACCATCAGCCCGATGAAGCCCTTGTCCGAGGCGATCACCGAGACATAGCGGCGCATCAGGGTCCACAGCTGGGAGCCCCAGCTCTGCGGCTTCTGCATGCGCGCCGGCGGCGGCTGGACGTGTACGGACTGCGGGGCGACGGCGTCGAGGTCCGCGGCGTACATCTGGTAGTGCTGCGAACCGCGCCAGCGGCCCGCCCAGTCGTAGTCGCGGTAGTTCTCGAAGGCGGAGAAGACATCCGCCCAGGTCTCGTACCCGAAGAAGTTGAGCGCCTCCTCCGGCGGGCCGAAGTAGGCGACCGAGCCGCCCGGCGCCATCACCAGCAGCTTGTCGCACAGCGCCAGCTCGGCCACCGAGTGGGTGACCACCAGCACCGTGCGCCCGTCGTCGGCGAGGCCGCGCAGCAGCTGCATCACGTCGCGGTCCATGCCCGGGTCGAGGCCGGAGGTCGGCTCGTCCAGGAAGATCAGCGACGGCTTGGTGAGCAGCTCCAGCGCGACGGAGACGCGCTTGCGCTGGCCGCCGGAGAGCGAGGTGACCTTCTTGTCGGCGTGTATGTCCAGCTTGAGCTCGCGCAGCACCTCGCCGATCCGGGCCTCGCGCTCGGCCTCGGCGGTGTCACCGGGGAACCGGAGCTTGGCGGCGTAGCGCAGCGCCTTCCGGACGGACAGCTCCTTGTGGAGGATGTCGTCCTGCGGGACCAGGCCGATGCGCTGGCGCAGCTCGGCGAACTGCTTGTAGAGGTTCCGGTTGTCGTAGAGGACGTCGCCCTGGTTGGCCGGGCGGTAGCCGGTGAGCGCCTTGAGCAGGGTGGACTTCCCGGAGCCCGAGGGGCCGATGACCGCGACGAGGGACTTCTCGGGGACGCCGAAGGAGACGTCCTTGAGAATCTGCTTGCCGCCGTCGACCGTCACCGTCAGATGGCGGGCCGAGAAGGACACCGCGCCGGTGTCGACGAACTCCTCGAGGCGGTCGCCGACGAGCCGGAAGGTGGAGTGACCGACGCCGACGATGTCGCTCGGGCCGATGATCTGCTGGCGGACCGGCTGGCCGTTGACGTACGTGCCGTTGTGGCTGCCGAGGTCCCGGATCTCGAAGCGGCCGTCGGGCAGGGCGCGGAACTCCGCGTGGTGGCGGGAGACCTGCAGGTCGGAGACGACCAGCTCGTTCTCCAGAGCACGACCGATGCGCATCACCCGGCCGATGGCCAGCTGGTGGAAGGTGGTCGGGCTGCGGTCGCCGCTGTGGGCGGGCGGGGCCCCGGCGCCGGCACCGGGGACCTTCTGCGCCAAGTTCTGCTGCGGGGCGTGCTGCTGCTGCGGGGCGTGCGCCTGCGGGGCCTGCTGCTGCGGGACCTGCTGCTGCGGGGCCTGCTGCTGCGGCACGAAGGGCTGCTGCTGGTGGGGCATCTGCTGCGGCCCGCCCTGCGGCTGTGGCCAAGCCTGGGGCTGGGGCTGCGGCTGCTGTCCGGCCTGGGGCCAGGCGGGGGCGGCGGGCTGCTGATACGGGGGCTGCTGGTGCGGCGCCTGCGGCGCGCCCATGACCGACGGTGCGCTGTAGGCGCCCGCTGCGACCCCGGGAGCGGCGCCGGTGCCCGCTCCGCCTCCGGAGAGGATCAGCCGGGGGCCGTCGGTCGCGTTCCCCAGATGGACCGTCGAGCCCGGCCCGATCTCCATCTGCTGGATGCGCTGGCCCTGCACATAAGTGCCGTTGGTGCTGCCGTGATCCTCGATGACCCAACTGCGCCCGCCCCAGCGCACGGTGGCGTGGCGCCAGGACACCCTGGCGTCGTCCAGCACCATGTCGCCCTGCGGATCGCGTCCGAGGCTGTATGACCTGGAAGGATCAAGTGTCCAGGTCTGTCCGTTCAATTCCAGTACGAGTTCCGGCACTCCACGCCCCACTACTTGTCCCCCGATGGACCCCCTGTACGGGGAGTCTAGGGATGGCGAACATCGTGAGGAACTATTTCAGGCTCAGTCGCTGAACCGGAAGTCGGGCATTGACAAGACCGCACGCGGGCGGCGTTGACTCGCCTGAAAGGCCCACGGAAAGCAGTAAGGGCCCACGGATGGGACAGATCATGGATCATCCGGGCAACTCATACCGATCGGGGGGACCGACGCCATGAGCGCGAGCGGCAGCGGGCGGGTGCGCCCGGGAGAGGTGCTGCTCTCGACAGTGGCGACGGTGAGCTGGGCCTTTCTGGCCATGGCGGGCGTCGCCGCGCTCGGGCTGCATCTGGTCGGCGCGGACGGCGCGGGCGCGCTCGGCCCCATGACGGCGGCCGCGGTGGTGCTCGCGGTCGGCGGCTTTGTCACCCCGTCCGGGGATGTGGAGGCGTTCGGGCTGACAGGCGTCCAGGCCCACTCGGCCGTCGATATCGCGCCACTGGGCATCAGCCTGGTGGGCGCGCTGCTGCTGGGCGGGGTGTTCGTACGGTCGCTGCGCGGGGCGGGCGCGGTGATCGGCCGGGCCGAACTGGCCGCGCGGGCGGGCGCGGTCGTCCTGCTCTTTCTGCTGGTGCTCGCCGGGCTCACCTGGGCGGGCAACGATACCGTCACAATCGACGCCTCGACGCTCGGTGTGACGGGCAAGCCGGAGCAGCGGGGCGGGTTGCTGGAGAAGCTCCCCGGCGAGCTGGGCGATATCGCGGACATCGGCAGCGGGCTGCTGCCGGACCGGATCGAGCGGCTCATCGACGCCAAGGCGGCGGTCGGGTTCACCGTCGAGGCGGGGCGTTCCGTCCTGGGCGGCGCGGTCTGGGTCGTCGCGGTTCTGCTCATCGCGCTGCTCGTCGCGCGCCGCGCGCCGGTGCCGCGCGGCCTGGAAGCGGCGCACCGCACCGTCCGGCCGGCCGCCTCCGCGCTGTGCGGGGTGCTGGTGCTCGCGGTCGGGGCGGGCCTCGCGGCGGCGCTGTACGCGGCGATCGGCGACGACCACCCCCGCCTGGTCCTCGGGGCGGCGCTGCTCGGCGCGCCGAACGGGGTGTGGCTAGGGGTGCCGCTGGGGCTGTTCGTGCCCTGGCACGGAGGGGCGAGCGGGGCGCTGGTGCGGGTGCTGCCCGACCCGCTGGACGACCTGCTGGCCAACCGGAACGACGAGCCGATCACGGTCGCGCGCCTCGCGGAGCTGGACGGCCGGGTGTGGCTGCTGATGGTCGGCTGTGTGCTGATGATCCTGGCCGCCGGGGTGCTGACCGCGGTCCGTACGCCCGTCGGCCGGGCCCGGCGGGCGGGCTTCGTGGGACGGTGTGCGCTGTGGCTGGGGATCGTCACGGCGCTCGCGCTGCCGCTGCTGTGCCGGCTGACCGGCGTGTCGGCCGGGGCGAGCCTGTCCGTCCTGGGCTTCGACGCCTTCGGCGCCGGGATCGAGCTGCACGGCGGCGGGGCGGCGGCGTGGGCGCTGGGCGCCGGGTGGGGCGCGGCGGCGGGGGCCGCCGGGGCGCTGGCGGCGTGGGCGACGGGGGCCGCGGGCGGGCGGGCGTCCGGCCTCGCGCTCGACTCGACGCCGCATGACGGCTCAGCCCCGCATGACGGCACAACGCCGTATGACGGCCCGGCTACGACGAAATGAACGTTTTGTACCGCACAGCCGTCCGTAGCGCGGACTGCCGCGCGATGGCCCCGCGTGGCCGGATACGGTGGGAAGACCATGAGCACATCGCAGATCCCTCCTGCCACCGCCGTCCTGGGCGACGATGTCCCCACCCTTCTCGTCAAGATCTTCGGCAAGGACCGCCCCGGCATCACCGCCGGCCTCTGCGACACCCTCGCCGCCTACGGCGTGAACATAGTCGACATAGAGCAGGTGGTCACCCGAGGCCGCATCGTGCTGTGCGTGCTGGTGACGGCCCCCACGGGCGGCTGGACCTCGGAAGGCGATCTGCGGGCGACCGTGCACAGCTGGGCCGAGTCGATGCGGCTGCAGGCCGAGATCATCTCCGGGCGGGGCGACAACCGCCCCCGTGGCACGGGCCGGTCCCATGTCACCGTGTTGGGCCATCCACTGACCGCCGAGTCGACGGCGCGCATCGCGGCCAGCATCACCGGCAGCGGCGGCAACATCGACCGGATCTTCCGGCTCGCGAAGTATCCGGTGACGGCCGTGGAGTTCGAGGTGTCCGGCGCCGAGACGGGCGCGCTGCGCACCGCGCTGGTCACCGAGGCCGCCGGGATCGGCGTGGACGTGGCCGTGGTGGCGTCGGGTCTGCAGCGCCGGGCGCAGCGCCTGGTGGTCATGGACGTGGACTCCACCCTGATCCAGGACGAGGTGATCGAGCTCTTCGCGGCGCACGCGGGGTGCGAGGAGGAGGTCGCCGAGGTCACGGCCCGGGCGATGCGCGGTGAGCTGGACTTCGAGCAGTCACTGCACGCGCGGGTCGCGCTGCTGGCGGGGATCGACGAGTCCGTGGTGGAGAAGGTGCGCGCGGAGGTGCGGCTCACGCCCGGCGCCCGGACCCTGATCCGCACGCTCAAGCGTCTCGGCTACCAGGTGGGCGTGGTCTCCGGCGGCTTCACTCAGGTGACCGACGACCTCAAGGAGCGGCTGGGTCTCGACTTCGCCTCCGCCAACACCCTGGAGGTGGTGGACGGCAAGCTGACCGGGCGCGTGATCGGGGAGGTCGTGGACCGGGCGGGCAAGGCGCGCCTGCTGCGGCGCTTCGCGGCGGAGGCCGGGGTGCCGCTGGTGCAGACCGTCGCGATCGGGGACGGTGCCAACGACCTGGACATGCTCAACGCGGCCGGGCTCGGTGTCGCCTTCAACGCCAAGCCGGTGGTGCGGGAGGCCGCGCACACCGCGGTGAATGTGCCGTTCCTGGACACCGTGCTCTTTCTGCTGGGGATCACCCGCGAAGAGGTGGAGGCGGCGGACACCGCGGCGGGCACCGTCGACGCTTGAGCGAAGGCGTCACCGTACGTCACTGTACGGGCCCGGGCCCGGGCGGCAAGGCCGTCCGGGCCCGACCGGTCGCGATCACTCGTGGGGCGCCCAGAAGTCGCTGAGGCGGCCGACGCCGTGCTCCACCGACTTCCAGGAGCCGCTGAAGGTCACCACCGCGAGGGCGGAGGTCGGGAACCCGCTCCGGGCCATCCGCTCCCGCGTGCCCTCCTCGGCCTCGCCCGCGAGCGCGTCCGCCAGGGCGTGCATCCCGGGGTTGTGGCCGACCAGCAGCAGCTCGCTCACATCGTCGGGCGTCTCGTTGAGCAGGGCGAGCAGCTCGCCCAGCGAGGCCTCGTACAGCCGCTCCTCATAGACGGTCTTCGGCCGCTGCGGCAACTCGTGCACCACGAGCTTCCAGGTCTCCCGGGTGCGGACGGCGGTCGAGCAGAGGGTGAGTTCGGGGGTGATCCCGGCCTCGGCGAGCCAGTGTCCGGCGAGCGGGGCGTCTTTGCGGCCGCGCTCCGCGAGCGGCCGTTCATGGTCGGATACCTGGGGCCAGTCGGCCTTGGCGTGTCGGAGAAGGACGATCCTGCGGGGCACATCGACGCTCATGTGTCCCAGCTTCGCACGAAACCGGGTGCCCGGCGCAGGGTGTTGGAGCGGACCTCGTCCTCAGGTGAGTAAGGACGGGACAGGCGGCCACCACGGCGGCGAGGTGTCACGGCTGATGCGTGAGGGCGCCCCGGACCAGCCCGAAGAGCTGCGAGAGCGTCCCGGAGTCGCCGGCGGCGTGCGCGTCGGAGGAGCCCGCGAGCAGCAGCAGGGCGGCGAAGGCCAGAGCCGGGAGCGCGAGGGCCCACCACGGCAGCCGGCTGTCCATGGTACGGACCGCGGGGCGGGCGGGCCGGGGGTGGGGACGCGCGGACATGGGGATCGCCTCCGGGGCGCGAGGGGTGGGTGACCAACGGCCGACGACGGGCGCCGCGCCTTCGGCCCCCGCCTTCGCACACCTCGAATGTACGGACCGCCGGGGGCCGGTCCCATCCGGTGAACCACCCAGTTGCCCCTGACCCTGGCCCCCTAAGGGATGGTGGGGCCAGCCCCACCCTCAGGGCGAGCCTCAGGGCGAGGCGATGGCCGCGATCACGCCGATGATCACGGTGATGCCCAGCATCACGCCCAGGATGATGAGCAGCTTCTTCTGGCCGTCCGGGGGGTTTTCGTCGAGCACTGGCATGGCCCCAGTGTCCCACCGCCCCGCCGCCGCCCCACCACCGCCCCGCGGTTCGCGCGGGGCGTGCCGGGGGCCGGGCTCGCTCAGATCTCGTCCTCGACGGCGCGGTCGCGCCCCGCCAGCAGACCGGCGGCGATCTGCGGCAGCATCAGCCCGGCCATCAGCACGATGGGCAGGTCCCAGCCGCCGCTGTGCTGGTAGAGCGCGCCGACCAGCAGCGGCCCGGGGATGGACAGCAGATAGCCGGTGCTCTGGGCGAAGGCGGACAGCCGCACCACGCCCGCCGCGCTCCTGGCCCGCATACCGATCATCGTCAGGGCGAGCGGGAAGGAGCAGTTGGAGACGCCGAGCAGCACCGCCCACACCCAGGCGCCCTGGGCCGGGGCGAGCCACAGCCCTGCGTACCCGCTCAGCCCGAAGGCCCCCAGGATCGCCACCAGCGGGCCCTGGCTGCGCAGCCTGGCCGCCACCGGCGGCAGGACGAAGGACAGCGGCACGCCCATCACCATGGTGACCGCGAGCAGCAGCCCGGAGGTGGGGGCGGAGACACCGGCGTCCCGGAAGACCTGCGGCATCCAGCCCATGGTGATGTAGGCGCCGGTGGCCTGGAGGCCGAAGAAGACGGCCAGCGCCCAGGCCGTGGGGCTCTTGCTGATCCGGGTCCGGGCCGGAGCGGCGGAGGAGGCGGCGGGGGCGTCGGGGGCGGCAGCAGAGGCAGCGGCAGGAGCCGCCTCCGTGGCCGCGCCCCCGCCCGTACGGTCACGCGTACGGTCGCGGGCGAGCACCAGCCAGGGCGGCACGGCGACGGCCGCGAGCACCGCCCACGTCCCGAGCCCGGCCCGCCAGCCGCCGCCCAGGGCGTCGGTCACGGGGACCGTGACGGCGGCCGCGACGGCCGTGCCCAGCGACATGGCCATCGAGTACAGGCCGGTCATCGGCCCCACCCGGTCGGGGAACCAGCGCTTGACGACCACCGGCATGAGGACGTTGCCCACGGCGATCCCGGCGAGCGCGAGTGCGCTGGCGGCGAGAAAGGCGGCGGTCCCGCCCACCAGAGGGCGTACGGCCAGGCCCGCGGTGATGGCGGCGAGCCCGGCGCAGACGACGGCGCCCGGCCCCCAGCGGCGGGCCAGCCGGGGCGCGGCGACGCCGAAGAGGGCGAAGCAGGCCGCGGGCATCGAGGTGAGCAGCCCGGCGACGGTGCCGCTCATGCCCAGGTCGGCCCGCACCTCTTCGAGGAGCGGGCCGAGGCTCGTGACGGTGGGGCGGAGGTTGACCGCGGCGAGGACCAGGCCGAGGACCAGCAAGCGCCACCGCCACGGGGCCGCGGCGGGCTCCTGAGCGCTTCGCTGCCGTATCGGGGCGGCGGTGTCGGACGTCGCGAGATCCTGGTTGGCCATGCGAGCCATCATAGAATGATGGGATGAATGGCTGTCCAGTGGTTTGTAGCCGCCCGGTGACGGCCGGACGGCATCATGGGAGCACCCGCTTCCCCGGCCCAGGCACAGGAGAGTCATGCCGCTGACCTCGCCCCGGCGCTCCGCGCTCGCTGACCAGGTGATCGCCCAGCTGCGCGCCCAGATCACTTCAGGCGAGTGGCCGGTGGGGTCCCGGATCCCCACCGAGCCCGAGCTGGTCGAGCAGCTGGGGGTGGCCCGCAACACCGTGCGCGAGGCGGTGCGCGCGCTCGCGCACAACGGCCTGCTGGACATCCGGCAGGGCTCCGGCACCTACGTGCTGGCGACCAGTGAGCTGGCGGGGGTCATGCACCGCCGCTTCGCGGACGCCGACCCACTGCACGTCGCCGAGTTGCGCAGCGCCCTGGAGACGAAGGCGGCCTGGCTGGCCGCGGAGCGCCGTACCGAGCAGGACCTCAAGCAGATCGACGCGCTGCTGGACCGGCGGGAGCGGGCCTGGGCCTCCGGGGACGCCGAGGCCTTCGTCGAGGCGGACGCGACGCTGCACATGGCCGTGGTCGCGGCCTCGCACAACGACGTACTGGAGGAGCTGTACGCCGATCTGGGCGGGGTGGTGCGGCAGTTTCTGCACGGGGACGTCGAGGGCGGGCTGCGGCCCGAGACGTATGTGGACCACGCGCGGCTGGTGGAGGCGATCCGGGCCGGGCACGGGGAGCGGGCCGCGGCCGAGGCGAGCACGCACCCCTTCAGCTGCCGGTACGCCGACCGGAAGGGCGGCGCGGGAGCAGCCGGCTGATCACTGGCTGACCGGCCCACCGCTCAGCGGTGGCTCACCCAGGCCTTCCGTATCTCCTTCCAGCAGCGGTCCGCCAGCCGTACGTGCTGGGCCGGGCCGACCTCGACGGGTCGGCCGTCCATGTCCGGGTCCCACCAGCGCGCGCACTCGACGTGCAGCTGGACCCGGTCCGTGTCCGGGTTGGGGTTGAAGCAGCTGGCCGTGGCGTGCGAGCCGCGCACCCAGGTGCTGCACGCCGCCTCGCGCGGCCGGGGGCGCTCCTGAGCGGCCGAGTTCGAGGCGACGGCGACAAAGCCGACCACGGCCCCGACCAGTACTGCGGCCGCGACGAGGCGGGACGTACGCATGGCAGGACCTCCTCGACCGCGCTCTGGACCGCGCTGAACCGCCGCAGCGCCCGGGCCGCCGCACCCGATACTCCACAGTGCGCGTGACGACGCCCGATGCGCTCGGCGCACTGGGCCGAACGGGCGATAAGGCCGCCGCCCCGGCCCCGCGGAGCGCGGGCCGGGGCGGCGGGCCGGATCAGAAGGCAGAGGACTCAGGCGCCCATCATGTGCACCCCGCCGTCGACGTGCACGATCTCCCCCGTGGTGCGCGGGAACCAGTCCGACAGCAGGGCGACGACGCCACGGCCGGCCGGCTCCGGGTCGCTCAGGTCCCAGCCGATGGGCGCGCGGTGGTTCCACACGTCCGCCAGGTCCTCGAAGCCCGGGATGGACTTCGCGGCCATGGACTTGATGGGGCCCGCGGAGACCAGGTTGCAGCGGATGTTCTTCTCACCCAGGTCGCGGGCGAGGTAGCGGTTGGTGGACTCCAGCGCCGCCTTGGCCACACCCATCCAGTCGTACTTCGGCCAGGCGAACTGGGCGTCGAAGGTCAGACCGACGATCGAGCCGCCCCGCGGCATGACCGGCAGGCAGGCCATGGTCAGCGCCTTGAGCGAGTACGCCGAGACATGCACGGCGGTGGACACGTCCTCCCAGGAGCCCTCCAGGAAGTTGAACGCGCCCTGCGGGCCGAAGGCGATGGAGTGCACCACGCCGTCCAGGTCGACACCCTCGCCCAGGTGCTCGCGGACCTTGTCGGCCAGGCCGTCCAGCTGCTCCTGGTTCTGCACGTCCAGTTCGATGACCGGCGCGGGCTTGGGCAGCCGCTTGGCGATCCGCTCGACGAGGGAGACCCGGCCGAAGCCGGTGAGGATGACCTCGGCGCCCTCGTCCTGGGCGAGCTTGGCGGCGTGGAAGGCGATCGACGCCTCGGTGATGACGCCCGTGACCAGGATGCGCTTACCGGCGAGAATTCCACTCATGACGTTCAGTGACCCATGCCCAATCCGCCGTCGACAGGGATGACGGCTCCAGTGATGTACGCGGCCTCGTCGGAGGCCAGGAAGCGGACCGAGGCGGCGATCTCCTCGGGCTGCGCATAGCGCGCGAGCGGCACCTGCTTGACGATGTTCTCCCGCTGCTTCTCGTCGAGCGCGCGGGTCATGTCGGTGTCGACGAAACCGGGCGCGACCACGTTGACCGTGATGTTGCGCGAACCGAGCTCACGGGCGACGGAGCGGGCGAAGCCCACCAGACCGGCCTTGGACGCGGCGTAGTTCGCCTGGCCCGCGGAGCCCAGCAGACCGACCACGGACGAGATCAGGACGATACGGCCCTTGCGGGCGCGCAGCATTCCGCGGTTGGCGCGCTTGACGACACGGAACGTACCGGTGAGGTTCGTGTCGATGACGGTGGCGAAGTCCTCCTCCGTCATCCGCATCAGCAGCTGGTCGCGGGTAACGCCGGCGTTGGCCACCAGCACCTCGACCGGGCCGTGCTTCTCCTCGATCTCCTTGTACGCCTGCTCGACCTGCTCGGGCTCGGTGATGTCGCACTTGACCGCGAGAAAGCCGGCCGGCGGCTCACCGGACCGGTAGGTGATGGCGACCTTGTCGCCTGCGTCGGCGAAGGCACGGGCCACGGCGAGGCCGATACCGCGGTTTCCTCCGGTGACGAGAACCGAGCGGCTCAAGGGACCACCCTCTCTGTTGGATGTCGTGCCGGGCGTCACTATGTGTGGCGACCCTTGTGTACGCAAACTATCGGGCAAAGGCCCGGTGCGGGGAATCGAGCACGCACAGGGGCGCCACTCGGTCACTGTCGACTTCCTACAGAAGTCTCCGGAAGCCTCACGACGGACGGCTCCCGCGTTCGCCTGTCATTCCACGGCGTACTCGCACCACACCGTCTTGCCGATGGTGCGATCCGTCACCCCCCATTTGGACGCGAGCGCGTCCACGAGCACCAGCCCGCGCCCGTGCTCCTGCTGGTGGGCCACGGCCGCAGTGGCGTGATCGCGGAGCTCAGGACGCCGCTCGCCCCGGGCGTCGGACACCTCGATACGGGCGGTGACCGGGCTCCGATGCGCTCCGGGCCCGGGCTGGACGGTGAGTCGGAGATGGAAGTTCCGGCCGGGCACATGCCCGTGGTTCACGGCGTTCGCCGTGAGCTCACCCGCGAGCAGGGCGATGCCGTACGAGGCATCGCTGTCCCGCGGAATGCCCCATTCCTCCAACCGGCGGACCACGAGCCGCCGGGCGAGCCGTGCGCCGTGCCGGGAGGAAGTGAAGAACATCTCGAACGTGCCGAGCGTATTACCAGGGGGATTTTCGCCATTCACGTCACCGAGCGTGGCGAAGCGTGCATAGTCTGACCAGACACCCCGCGAGTACCCAGGGTCGCTGTACGGGCACGGAAAGTGCGCGTACGGGAGTGATGCCGTGACGCGGGCGGGGAGGCATGACGTTCTTGCGCACGGGAGGTGGCGGGACATGGCAGATACGGAGCGGCCGGAGCAGGGCGAGTACGGGGCGGACTTCCTCAAGTTCCTGGGCAAGCAGGTGAAGCTCTTCCGCGAGCGGGCGGGGCTCACACAGCCGCAGCTGGGCGAGTCGATCGGGTACAGCGAGGAGCTGGTGTCCTCTGTGGAGCAGGGGCGGCGGGTGCCACAGCCGGAGTTCCTGGACGCGGCGGATGACGTGCTGGATGCGTTCGGGGTGCTGCGGGCCGCGAAGGAGGAGGTGTCGAAGGCGCGGCTTCCGGCGTTCTTTCGCGGAGCGGCGAGGCTGGAGGCGCAGGCGACGGAGTTCCACGCGTACGACAGCCAGGTCATCAACGGCTTGTTGCAGACAGAGGACTACGCCCGCGCCATCTACCGCATGCGTCGCCCGGCGCTGGACGAGGAGATCATCGAGCAACGAGTAGCAGCGCGGCTGGCCCGGCAGGAGCTCCTTTCGCATCGCCCTTCGCCCGTCATGAGCTTCGTCGTGGAGGAGACTGTGCTGCGTCGCCCGCTCGGCGGAGAGGAAGTCCTCCGAGGCGAGCTGGAGCACCTACTGTCCATCGGCCAGATGCGGAATGTCGAGCTCCAGGTGATGCCGACCAGCCGGAAGGATCATGCCGGTCTTGGCGGCCCGTTCGCGCTCCTTGAGCCCAGGGGGCGACAGCTTGTGGCCTACTCAGAAGTGCAAGGACGGGGCACCCTGGTAACCGATCGCAAAGCGGTCCGAGAGCTTGAGCAGCGATACGGGATCATTCGCGCCCAAGCCCTCACGCCACAGGACTCGTTGGACTTCATCGACAAGCTGCGGGGAGAAACGTGAACAACAAGCAGGCTGACAGCGACGCACCTGACCTCTCATGGTTCAAGAGCAGCTACAGCGACAATGAGGGCGGCATGTGCGTCGAGGTGGCCTCGGGCCCGACCGCCATCCACGTACGGGACTCGAAGCACGCGCAGGGACCGCAGCTCGCTTTCCACATACGCGAGTGGCACGCGTTCATCGGCACCCTCCGCGTCGGGGAGTTCAACGCGTAGGGGCCGACGGCGCGTCAGCGCAGCTCGCCTTCCAGCAGCCCCATCGTGAACATGTCGTACCACTGGCCATCGCGTCGGAACTCCTGACGCAGCCTGCCTTCGTCGACGAAGCCGATCTTCTGGTAGACGCGATGAGCGGCAAGGTTCTCGGTGACGACGGTCAGCGTGATCTTGTGTAGCCGCATCTTGTCGAAGCCGTAGCGGCATGTCGTCCGCATCGCGTCGGTGGCGTAGCCGCGCCCCCAGTACTCCTTCTCACCGATGTAGATGTCGAGCTCGGCCCTGCCCGTCTCCGGTTCGGCATCGCGCAGTCGGACCAAGCCGATGAGCTTCGCGTCAGCGAGGACTTCGACTCCGTAGAGCACCTCGCCGTAGGCATTGCGCGGCCGTTCCTCCAACCGCTTTCTCACCTGGGACAGCGGCTGGGCGTACCCATCGCTCATCCAGCGCATGACCTCGGGGTCGTGGTTCCACCGCCACAGCGCCTTTGCGTCCTCCGGCTCCATGGGCCGTAGCCGGACCAGCTCTCCAAGCACCATGCCAGGGCCCGCCTTTCAAAGCCTTCGTGATCCCCGTGCGCGAACCCGCCAGTGGTAACACGGGCTCGTTCCGCGCTCAACCCATTACCCGGCGTACGCGACGCGGTTGCGAAGAGGCGAGTATCAGTCACTCAAGGTGTCGGTCACCTGCGTAAAGATGGCCCTCATGTTCGAGGGTGGGAACACCAGACCGCCTGGTGAAGGCGGCAAAGCGAGCCTGGCCGACCTGGTACGCCAGGAGACCGCCACGGGGATGTCGGAGCGGGAGAAGTGGGCGGCGCTGCGCGGGGCGCGGCTGTACTTCCAGCGCCCGGAGACCCCGGGGTTTCTGGTCTCGGAGACGGCGGAGGCCGGCCCGCTCGTACCGGTCTTCACCTCGATCGAGGGGCTTGCGCGCTTCGTGGGAGCGTGCGGTTGGGCTTCCACGACGGCGCCGAGGATCTGGTGGGGCTGTTGCCCGAGGGCGTACGGGCGTTGGTAGACCCGCTGGGTGAGCGCCCGTTCCTGCTGGATGCGGAAACATTCAGGGACGCGGCCGCAGGAGGTGCGGAATGACAGACCACAGTGGGGGAACATCTTCGGATGGGCCGAAGCCGGGTGATGGCTACAAGATTGAGATCGCTTCGGTGCGCGCGGTGTTGAAGCCGCTGGAGGAGTCGGTCGTCGCGGCGCGCAAGATCAAGGGCGATTGGAAGACGCTGGCCGATCACATTGGGAATTCGGCCGACTTCGACGTCTATGACGCGGCGGAGAAGATGCTCTCGTCGTGGGGGTTCGGTATGGGGCGGGTGGCGGAGCACACGGACACGGTCGTGGCCACGCTCCGGCAGGTCATCGCCGCCTATGTGCTGGCGGATCTGCTGCGTATCAAGGACTTCGCGCCGACGGAGGACAACATCGCCAAGCTGCCGTTCGGCGAACGCGGCTTGAAGGCGTGGCAGGAGGGGTCTCGGCCGAAGTTCGATCCGCCGCCGCAGATCTACCAGGAGCCCTGGCTCGATGACTACGGAGTCGGCGGGAACTATGACGTGCCGACCCATCCCGGCATGCGCTACGACGGCGGCTGGGAGGACGACGGCGGTTCGAAGGGGACGATCGCATGACCCAGGGTGATTCGGCGGGGGACGGTTCCGCCGAGCGCATACCTCCGGGCGCGGAACCCTCCGAGGTGATCTACGGCAATCCGTCCGACGTCGATGACCTGGTCATTAAACTCCGCGCCTACGCGGGCGCGTTCAAGGACGGCCAGGACCAGCTCGTTGACCTGTCGCTGATGGACTGGACCGGGGCCGGCTCGGAGGGATTCCAGAACGCGACGACGAAGCTTCCCCTGGAACTGGAGTCCGCACAGATCTACTTCCAGGCTGCTGCGAACGCTCTGGACTCGTACGCGGACAAGCTGCGTTCGGTGCAGAAGCGGGTCAAGCCGATCATCGAGGACGCGGACGCGGCACGGGCGGCCTCCAAGAAGTACTGGAAGGACGTCAACGACTACTACGACGCCCAGGACCGCAAGGATGATCCGCTGCCGGAGCGTCCGCCGGAGGACGATCCGGGGATCGCGGCACTGGATGCCTGCTACCGCCGGCTGGACAAGCTGGAGAGCGAGCTGCAGCCCGTCATCGACGCGGCGAAGAAAAAGCTCGTCAAGGCGGCGGAGAAGGCCCCCGACAAGCCCCCGGCTCCGAAGGGCTGGAACAAGGTCAAGAAGGGGCTCGGGGACTTCGTCGGTGGCACAGGCGACACCCTGTACGGCTGGTACGAGGGTTTCGACGACCTGGTCAAGGACGGGCCCCAGGGGCTCGGCCTCCACCTGGCCGGCATCCAGGACGGCATCGCCTACGCGGTCGACCATCCCAAGGAGTTCGCCAAGGCGGTCACCAACTGGGACGAGTGGCAGCGCAACCCCGCCCGCGCCGCCGGCCAGCTCACCCCCGAACTCCTCCTCGCCCTGGCCACCGGCGGCTCCGGCGCGGTACGCCGCGGCGGAGCCGCGGCCAAGAACGCCGCACAACGCCTGCTCAACCGCGAGCGCGGGCTGCGCCGGGACGGCAGCGCCCGCAAGCGGACCGACAGCGACCCCAAGCGGAACTGCACCCCCGGTGGGGAGAAGTGCACCACTGGTGAGCCGATCGACGTGGCGACCGGCGAGATGGTCATGTCCGCCACCGACGTCAGCCTGCCCGGAGCCCTGCCGCTGGTGCTGGAGCGGCACTATGTCTCGGGGCATCCGTGCGGGGGCTGGTTCGGCCGCACCTGGGCCGGCACCCTCGACCAGCGTCTGGAGATCGACGACGCCGGCGTCGTCTACATCACCGACGACGGCATGCTCCTCACCTACCCGGTGCCCGAGCCCGACGTCCCGACGCTGCCCACCTCCGGGCCGCGCTGGCCACTGTGCTGGGACGGCAAGCCCGACAGCACCTTCACCATCACCGCCCCGGAACACAACCGCACCCTCCACTTCGTGCCACTCCCGGCAGGCGGCCGCGAGCTGGCCCTGAAGGCGATCACCGACCGGACCGGCGACGGCGACGGCGACCGCATCGACATCACGTACGACGAGCAGGGCGCACCGCAGGAGGTCGTCCACTCCGGCGGCTACCGCATCGCCATCGACACCGACCCCACCCTGCTGCGGATCACCTCCTTGCGCCTCCTGCACGGCGAGGACCACGAGCACAGCACCACACTGATCTCCTACGGCTACGACGAGGCCGGGAACCTGACCGAGATCATCAACTCCACTGGTCTGCCGCTGCGGTACCAGTACGACGACCGGCACCGCGTCACGTCCTGGACGGACCGCAACGGCACGACGTACGCCTACGTCTACGACCACCGGGGCCGGGTGCTGCGCGGGATCGGCCCGGACGGCATCCTCTCGGGCCGCCTCCACTACGACACCGAGGCCCGCACCACCCGCTACACCGACTCGCAGGGCAACACCACCACCTACGTCTACAACGAGGCGTACAAGGTCGTCGCGGAGACCGACCCTCTCGGGAACACCACCCGTACGCAGTGGGACGACGCCAACCGCCACCCCCTCGCCACCACTGATTCCCTGGGCAACACCACGCGCTATGCGTACGACGATTCCGGCAACCTCGTACGCCTCGACCGCCCGGACGGCACAGCGGTCACGGCCACGTACAACGGGCACGGTCAGTTGCTGGAGGTCCGCGAACCCAACGGAGCCGTGTGGCGCCACACATACGACGACCGGGGCAACCGCATCAGGGCCACGGATCCCACGGGCGCCACGACTCACTACGCCTACGACGAGTCGGGCCACTTGTCTTCGGTCATCGACCCCTTGGGCCACACCACTCACGTGGTGTGCAACGAGGCGGGCCTGCCGGTCCAGGTCATCGACGCCCTGGGTAACACGACCGCCCTCCGTCGGGGCCCCCACGGCCACATCACCCGCATAACCGACCCCCTCGGCCACACCACCGGCCAAGGTTGGACGATCGAAGGCAGGCCCGCCTGGCGCACTCGTCCGGATGGCTCCCGCGAGACATGGACCTGGGACGCCGAGGGCAACCTCGTCGAACACACCGATCCGGCTGGTAACACCACGCGACATACCCACACCCATTTCGATCTCCCCGCGACCCGAACAGGCCCGGATGGGGCGACGTACGCCTTCACGTACGACACGGAACTGCGCCTCACCGCTGTCACCAACCCCCAAGGCCGGACGTGGACGTACACCTATGACGGGGCAGGCCGGGTCTCGGCCGAGACGGACTTCAACGGCCGCACGCTGAGGTACGAGCACGACGCGGCGGGCCGCCTGATATCCCGGGAGAACGGCGCGAGCGAAACCCTCACCTACACGCGGGACGCGTTGGGCCGCCCGATCGCGTCGCGCACGGCGGATGGCACGGAGACGACATTCGCGTATGACGCCGCGGGCCGCCTGACCCAGGCGGCGAACCCGGACACGCAGCTGCGCCGCACGTATGACGCGCGGGGCGGAATCCTGACCGAGACGGTCAACGACAGGACCACGGCCTACACCTACGATCAGGCGGGCAACCGCACCGAACGCATCACGCCGAGTGGCCTGCGCTCGGAATGGACGTACGACGCGACGGGCCGTCCCACAACACTCACCACGGCGGACAACGCGCTGCACTTCGGCTACGACGCGGCGGGCCGCGAGACCTCGCGCACGCTCGGGGACGACGTGAGCCTGACCCAGGCATGGGACGCGCTGGACCGCCTGACGACCCAGGCGCTCACCCACGGCAACACGTCCGCGCTGCTCCAGCACCGGGAGTACGCCTACCGCCCGGACGACCACCTCACCGAGATCCGCGAACTGACGTCCGGCACCCGCCGCTTCGACCTCGACCCGGTCGGCCGCGTCAGGGCGGTCCACGCCCACGGCTGGAGCGAAACGTACGCCTACGACAGCGCGGGCAACCTCACCCACGCCATCGCCCCCGACCACGAGGCGCCCGGCGACCGCCAGTTCACCGGCACGATCATCCACCGCGCCGGCCGCACCACCTACGAACACGACGCGCAGGGCCGCCTCGTCCGCCGCACCCGCAAACTCCTCAACGGCCAGACCCGCACCTGGACCTACGACTGGAACGCGGAAGACCGCCTCACTGACGCCACCACCCCCGGGGGCGAACGCTGGCACTACACCTACGACCCGTTGGGTCGCCGCACCGCCAAGCAGCGGCTGGCGGAGGACGGCACGGTCGCCGACCAGATCCACTTCACCTGGGACGGCACCCGCCTGGCCGAACAAACGGCAATGGACGGGGTGGTAACAACCTGGGACTACGCCCCGGGAACCCACCGCCCCATAACCCAGACCGAGCACCACGCATCGCGTGACGGGGCGGAGAAGACAGCCTCAATCCCCCACCTGCCCGACAGCACCCCCCAGTCGGAGTACGACGCCCGCTTCCACGCCATCATCACCGACCTCGTCGGCACCCCCACCGAACTCGTCACCCCCGACGGCACCCTCGCCTGGCAACACCGCACCACCCTCTGGGGCACCCCCCTCCCCACCCCACCCGGCACGCCCGACTGCCCCCTCCGCTTTTCCGGCCAATACGCGGACCTGGAAACGGGCCTCAACTACAACTGTTTTCGCTACTACGACCCAGAGACGGCTCGCTATCTCACTCCCGACCCACTTGGCCTTGCCCCAGCTGACAACCCCCACGTCTACGTCACCAACCCTCTCACCTGGATTGATCAACTCGGACTGGAGGGCTGCAAACCAAGCCCTCGATTTGTCGATGGTGACATCTGGGACGACTCATTCGACGTGTCTGGCCAGACAATTGAGACCATGGCGACGGTGCGTGCAGCCGGCGACACTTTGCATCTGGAAGGTTTCATGGTATTCCCCAAGGGCACAGAGGGACTCAGTCGAGCGCCAGTCGGTCCTGATGCGCTGAGGCAGATGAAATACGAACTGGCAACACAAGCGCGAGCCGATGGATACAGTACCGTTGTGCTCGATTATGAGCGCCACATCCCGAAGCCGGATGGATCAATATTTAAGCGCCCTAGCTCCATGACCTTGGATGTCGATAAAATTTTGGGAGGAGAATGAGTATGGATCGATCGCTCCTGGACGCGCTCGCGTCAAAGTTCACCGAAGATGGAATGACTGAACAGGAAGAAGTATTTCGAAAGTTGCACGACCTTGGAAAATCCCCGATCGAGACGATCTATGTAGCTTCCCGGGTTCTCGGGCTGTCGCTGCCAGAAGCGAAAACAGCTCTCTATCAGAGTGCTTCATGGCGAGACCAACACGAAAATTGGCAAGGAATTCAAGCCTCCCTCAGCGATGGACAAGATAATAATCTTCACTAATTCATCTCATGCGCACTAACGCGCCGAGGCCCGCCAGCCGCATCATGGCAGAGCCTTGGGCACAAACCGGAAATAACCAGACCCCCGCCCTACCGGCATGGTTCACTGCGGACGGACACATATCGACCGGTCACACACCGACGAAGGGGAGTCGCCCGTGCCGCATGAGATCGATCCGTCCTTCCTCGCGCTGCCGCTGCGCGCACTCGCGGACGCGGCCCTCGCGCGCGCCCGTGCGCTGGGGGCCGATCATGCCGACTTCCGCTTTGAGCGGGTGAGGAGCGCCGCTTGGCGGTTGCGGGACGGGAAGCCCGCGGGGTCTTCGGATACCACCGATCTGGGGTACGCGGTGCGGGTGGTGCACGGCGGGACCTGGGGGTTCGCTTCAGGGGTGGACCTGACCATGGATGCCGCGGCGCGGGTGGCCGCGCAGGCGGTGGCGATGGCGAAGTTGTCGGGGAAGGTGATCCAGGCCTCGGGGTCCGAGGAGCGGGTGGAGCTGGCGGACGAGCCGGTGCACACGGATCGGACCTGGGTGTCCCGTTACGACATCAATCCTTTCGATGTGCCGGACGCGGACAAGACGGGGCTGCTCACGGAGTGGAGCGAGCGGCTGCTGGCGGCGAACGGGGTCGCGCACGCGGACGCGTCGCTGCTGACCGTGCAGGAGAACAAGTTCTACGCGGACACCGCGGGGACCACGACGACCCAGCAGCGCGTGCGGGTGCATCCGCAGCTCACGGCGGTCGCGGTGGACCCGGACAGCGGAGAGTTCGACTCGATGCGTACGCTCGCCCCGCCGGTGGGGCGCGGCTGGGAGTATCTGACCGGGGCGGGCGGCTGGGACTGGGACGCGGAGCTGGCGGAGATCCCGGAGCTGCTGGCGGAGAAGATGCGGGCGCCGTCGGTCGAGGCGGGGGCGTATGACCTGGTGATCGACCCGTCGAATCTGTGGCTGACGATTCATGAGTCGATCGGGCACGCGACCGAGCTGGACCGCGCGCTCGGCTACGAGGCGGCGTACGCGGGCACCTCGTTCGCCACCTTCGACCAGCTGGGCAAGCTCAAGTACGGCTCCGAGATCATGAACGTCACCGGCGACCGGACCGCCGAGCACGGGCTGGCCACCATCGGCTACGACGACGAGGGGGTGGCCGCGCAGTCCTGGGATCTGGTCCGCGACGGGACGCTGGTCGGGTATCAGCTGGATCGCAGGATCGCCAGGCTGACCGGCTTCGAGCGGTCCAATGGGTGTGCTTTCGCCGACTCCCCCGGTCATGTGCCGGTCCAGCGGATGGCGAACGTATCGCTGCAGCCCGCGCCGGACGGGCCCTCGACCGAGGAGCTGATCGGCGGCGTGGAGCGGGGGCTGTATCTGATGGGCGACCGTTCGTGGTCCATCGACATGCAGCGCTACAACTTCCAGTTCACCGCCCAGCGGGCGTTCCGGATCGAGAACGGGCGGCTGGCGGGGCAGGTGCGGGACTTCGCCTACCAGGCCACGACCACCGATTTCTGGGGCTCGATGGCCGCGGTCGGCGGCCCGCAGACGTATGTCCTGGGCGGCGCCTTCAACTGCGGCAAGGCCCAGCCGGGCCAGGTCGCCGCCGTCTCGCACGGCTGCCCGTCCGCCTTGTTCCGGGATGTCAATATTTTGAACACCACGCAGGAGGCGGGTGCATGAGCGGCGTCAACAAGCCTCACGAGGTCGTCGAGCGGGCCCTGGAGCTGTCCCGGGCGGACGGCTGCGTGGTGATCGCCAATGAGCGCTCCACCGCCAATCTGCGCTGGGCGGGCAATGCCCTGACGACCAACGGCGTGACCCGGGGCCGCACGCTCACGGTCGTGGCCACGGTCGACGGCGGCCAGGGGGCCGCCTCGGGCGTGGTGTCCCGGTCGGCCGTCACCGCCGAGGACCTGGAGCCGCTGGTGCGGGCCGCCGAGGCCGCCGCCCGGGAGGCCGGGCCGGCCGAGGACGCCCAGCCGCTGGTGGAGGGGGACGGCGGGCCGGCTGCCTCAGCGGGATTCACCGACGTGCCCGACGAGACCTCCTCCGAGGTGTTCACGGCCTTCGCACCGGCCCTCGGCGAGTCGTTCGCGCAGGCGCGGGCGGGCGGGCGGGAGTTGTACGGGTTCGCCAACCACGAGGTCGTCACGAGCTACCTGGGCACCTCCACGGGGCTGCGGCTGCGCCACGACCAGCCGACCGGCACACTGGAGATCAACGCCAAGTCCCCGGACCGCACCCGCTCGGCCTGGGCCGGTCAGGCGACGCGCGACTTCACGGACGTGGACCCGGCCGCGATCGACGCCGAGCTGGCCCGGCGGCTGGTGTGGGCGCAGCGCAAGGTCGACCTCCCGGCCGGGCGGTACGAGACACTGCTGCCCCCGACGGCGGTCGCCGACCTGCTGATCTACCAGTTCTGGTCCTCGGCGGCGCGGGACGCGGCGGAGGGCCGTACGGTCTTCTCCAAGCCGGGCGGCGGCACGCGGGTCGGCGAGAAGCTGACCGAGTTGCCGCTGACGCTGCGCAGCGACCCGGCGGCGCCCGATCTGGAGGCGGCGCCGTTTGTGATCGCGCACTCCTCCGGGGACGACGCGTCGGTGTTCGACAACGGACTGCCACTGACCGCCACCGACTGGATCCGGGACGGCGTGCTGAACCAGCTGATCACCACGCGCCACACGGCGGGTCTGACGGATCTGCCGGTGGCCCCCGGGATCGACAATCTGATCCTGGACGGGGGCGGTCCGCGCTCGCTGGAGGAGATGGTGGAGGCCACGGGCCACGGCGGGCGCTGCCTGCTGCTCACCTGCCTGTGGTACATCCGCGAAGTCGACCCGGCCACGTTGCTGCTCACCGGGCTGACCCGGGACGGGGTCTATCTCGTGGAGGGCGGTGAGGTCGTCGGCGAGGTGAACAACTTCAGGTTCAACGAATCGCCGGTGAGCCTGCTGTCCCGGGCGACCGAGGCGGGCCGCACCGAGCGGACGCTGCCGCGCGAGTGGGGTGACTGGTTCACCCGCGCCGCGATGCCCGCGCTGCGGGTCCCGGACTTCAATATGAGCTCCGTCAGCAAGGGCGTGTGAACCGGCCGTACGAACGGGCCGAATAGACTGGTCCACGCCCATCCATCCATCGATTCCCGACTACTACCAGGAACGCCATGACACGCCTCGGCGAATCCGTCGCCCGCGCCAGCGCACTGCTCACCGCAGACCTCTCCTCCGACAAGACCGTGGAGGAGCTGCTCGGGGAGACGGGCTCCCGGCGCTATCTGGACCTGACGGACCTGTCGGCGAAGGAGCAGGCCGAGCTGATCGCGGCGCGTGCGGTCGAGGTCCTGCCGGGCGTGGACCAGCTGGCCGAGCGGATCGAGGAGCGCCGGACCGCGGGCCGGGGTCTGCACCTCAAGCTGGGCATCGACCCGACGGCCGCCGATGTGCACCTCGGCCACGCCGTGCCGATGGCCGTCCTCAGCCGCTTCCAGCGGATGGGGCACGACGTCACCCTGCTCATCGGTGACTTCACCGCCAAGATCGGCGACCCCACCGGGCGTACGGCCGAGCGGCCGCCACTCACCGACGAGGACATCGCCCGGAACCTGGCGGGCTACCGGGAGCAGGTCCGGCCCTTCTTCGACTTCGAGAAGGTCAGCTTCCGGCAGAACAGCGAGTGGCTGGCGCCGTACACCTTCCCCGAGCTGCTGGGGCTGCTCGCCCAGGTGCCGGCCTCCCAGCTGCTGCAGCGCGACGACTTCCGCAACCGGCTGGCCGAGGGCTCCGGCCTGACCATGTCGGAGCTGCTCTACCCGATCGCCCAGGGGCTCGACTCGGTCGCGCTGGAATGCGATATCGAACTGGGCGGCGCGGACCAGCTGCTGAATCTGCAGATGGGCCGCAAGCTGATGGAGCTGCGCGGGCAGCGGCCGCAACTGGTCGTCACCATGCCGCTGATCGAGGGCACGGACGGCACCGGCGCCAAGATGTCCAAGTCCAAGGGCAACTACATCCCGCTGTCCGCGACCGCCGAGGATGTCTTCGGCAAGATCATGTCGATCCCGGACCGGCTGATGGCGCCGTACCTGCGGGCCTGGACGGAGTGGACCGACAGCGAGATCGACCTCGTCAAGGAGCGGCTGGAGGACCGGTCGCTGCACCCGATGGACCTGAAGAAGGTGCTGGCGGGCGAGGTGGTGACGGCGCTGTACGGCGTGGCGGCGGCCATGGCGGCGCGCGCCGGGTTCGTGGCGCAGTTCTCGAAGAAGTCGTTCACGGACGTCGAGACGCTGCCGGAGGTCGACGCGGCGGAGCATGGCGCCGAGTCGATCGCGACCGTGCTGAGCAAGGTGCTCCAGTTCCAGCCGAGCGCCTCGGCGGCCCGCAGGGTCGCCAAGCAGAACGGTCTGCGCCTGGTCGTCGAGACCGACGGCGGGCAGGAGTCCGCGGTGCTCACCGAGGCGCAGGCGGTGCGGCCGCTGGCCGAGGTGGCGGCGGAGACCTTGGCGGGCGCCGGGCTCACCGCCGACTCGGGGAGCGTCTACCTCAAGGCGGGACGGAAGATCGCCCGGCTGCGGGGGCTGTGAGCGGCCGGGAGCGGCCGATCAGCAGGGCTGAGCGGGGGTCGGTGCGCGTCCACCAAGCGCGCCGGCCCCCGCCGTCTGTCCGGCAGCCGTCCGTCCGGCATGGCGCGGTCCCGGCAGGCCGGTGCCATGCCGCCACCGGGCCAACGCCATGCCGGCAGGCTCAGGCCCGCTCTCTCCGCCGGCCGCCGCGGATCGCGGCGTACAGCCGCGTGCCCACCGCGACGATGAGCACCGCTCCGGCCAGCTGGAGCAGATGCCGTCCCCAGTCGACCCCCGAGGTGTGCCGGATCCCCACCCAGCCCGCCACCAGGTTGCCCACGATGGCGCCGAGGATGCCGAAGATCGTCGTCAGCCAGAGCGGGATGAGTTGCCTGCCCGGCAGGATGGCCCTGGCCAGCACACCGAGCACCAGGCCCACGACGATGGCCCACAGCCAGTTCATGAACGCCTCCTCCAGCCAGATTGCGGGTGATGGTAGTGCGGCGCATGCCGTAGTCCGCCGTACGCGGTACGGCGTAGCGACGCCCCACCCGCGAGGGTGCCCCGCTCGTGTACCCCCTGGAGTTCGGGCGTAACGTGGGGTACGTCCGGAAGCGGGGAGTTCCGGCGTGGCGATCGGGTGGTGGAACGTGATGCGGAAGCACAGCGAAACCGAGGTCTTCCGGATCACCGGGGCCCGGCAGGGGCTGGCCGACGATGTGCGTGGCCGGCAGCGGCGCTATGTCATCTCGATGTCGATCCGGACCGTGTCCGTCATCCTGGCCGCGGTGCTGTGGAACGTGGAGCGGCATGTGGCCATAGTGGCCCTGGTGCTGGGTGCGGTGCTGCCGTACATCGCCGTGGTGATAGCCAACGCGGGCCGGGAGAACGCCCCCTCGCTCCCCTCCACCTTCATTCCCGTGCCGCACCGTCCGATGCTCATCTCCGGTCAGGAGAAGGGGGGTTCCGGATCGACCAGGGCGGAACCCGACGTGGAAGACACCACAACGCCCTCCGAAGATGGACGCGCCGAACACAGCTGACCTGGGCCGATTCCGTAAGCTCAAGAAAACCTCAGATCAATAGCGCGGTTCCGGTGCACTCGGCCCCATCCCTCGTGACATACTTCGTACGCGCTCCGCATCCCCCGTCGGAGCGATGGACCGACGCCGGGCGGCTCCCCCCGTGGCTGCCCGGCGTCGCCATGTCCAGCACGGCTTCCGTAGAGTCTGCGGTGTGAACACTCCCGAGACCGACGCCGTCATCTGCTCCGCGAAGGACTGCCGTGCCCCTGCCGTGTGGGTGCTGGCCTGGAACAACCCGAAGATCCACACGCCCGAGCGGCGCAAGACCTGGCTGGCGTGCGAGGAGCACCGCGGGTATCTGTCCGACTTCCTCGGAGTGCGCGGCTTCCTGAAGGACGTGGTGACCCTGGAGGAGTGGTCGTCGGCCGCCGACCGCTGACGTCGTCAGCCGCCGATCGCTGACATCGGGCGGTCGGGCTGGAGGAACGAGGGGTCGTCCAGACCGGAGCCGGCCTTCTTTCCCCACATCGCCAGCCGCCACAGCCGGGCGATCTCCTCGTCCGGCGCGCCGGAGCGCAGCGCCCCGCGCAGATCGGACTCCTCGCGGGCGAACAGGCAGGTGCGCACCTGTCCGTCGGCGGTGAGCCGGGTGCGGTCGCAGGCGCGGCAGAAGGGGCGGGTGACGGAGGCGATGACCCCGACGCGGGCCGGGCCGCCGTCGACCAGCCAGCGCTCGGCGGGCGCGGAGCCGCGCTCCTCGTCACCTTCCGGGGTGAGGGTGAAGCGGGTGCGCAGGCTGGTCAGGATGTCCCCGGCGGTGATCATGCCGTCGCGCTTCCAGCCGTGCTGGGCGTCCAGCGGCATCTGCTCGATGAAGCGCAGCTCGTACTGGTGCGCGAGGGCCCAGGCGAGCAGGTCGGGGGCCTCGTCGTCGTTGAGCCCGGGCATCAGCACGGCATTGACCTTCACCGGGGCGAGCCCGGCGGCCCCGGCGGCCTCCAGGCCGCGCAGCACATCGGCGTGGCGCTTGCGCCGGGTCATGGTCTGGAAGACCTCGGGGCGCAGGGTGTCCAGCGAGACATTGACCCGGTCCAGGCCCGCGGCGCGCAGGGCGGCGGCGGTGCGCTCGAGGCCGATGCCGTTGGTGGTGAGCGACATCTGGGGGCGGGGGTCGAGGGCGGCGCAGCGCTCGACGATGCCGACGAGCCCGGGGCGCAGCAGCGGCTCGCCGCCGGTGAAGCGGACTTCGGTGACCCCGAGGTCGGTGACGGCTATCCGGATCAGCCGGACGATCTCGTCATCGGTGAGGAGATCGGGCTTGGCGAGCCACTGCAGGCCCTCTTCCGGCATGCAGTAGGTGCAGCGCAGATTACAGCGGTCGGTGAGGGAGACGCGCAGGTCAGTGGCGATACGACCATAGGTGTCGATCAGCATGGCGGCCCCTCCACGGACTGGTGCTCGATGTCGCGCATTTCTTCACGCTACGGTCAATCCTCCCGTAGCGTACGCGACGCCTGTGACATTCGAGGTTTCGCGAATCTCACCGGGCCGTCGAGCAGGTCCGTGGCGGGGCCGGCGGTGCTTCTTTGGGGGCGGGGTGTCAGTGCGCGCCGTAGCCGGTGAGCGAGCGCACCTCCAGCTCTGCGTACTTGGCCTTGTCCGGCTCCTCCTTGGACAGCAGGGATCCCACCCAGCCGAGCAGGAAGCCCAGCGGGATGGAGATCAGGCCGGGGTTCTCCAGCGGGAACCAGTAGAAGTCGGCGTTCTTGAACATGGAGGTGTCCTTGCCGGAGACGACCGGCGAGAAGAGCACCAGGACGACCGAGGAGACCAGCCCGCCGTAGATGGACCACAGCGCGCCCTGGGTGGTGAACCGCTTCCAGAACAGGCTGTAGAGGATCGTCGGGAGGTTGGCGGACGCGGCGACCGCGAAGGCCAGTGCGACGAGCCCGGCGACGTTGAGGTCCCGGGCGAAGACCCCGAGCACGACCGCGACGGCGCCGATCCCGACGGTCGCCCAGCGCGCGGCCCTGACCTCCTCCTTTTGTGTCGCCTGACCCTTGCGGATGACGTTGGCGTACAGGTCGTGGGCGAAGGAGGACGAGGAGGCGAGGGTGAGCCCGGCGACGACGGCGAGGATCGTCGCGAACGCCACCGCGGAGATCACGGCGAGCAGCACCGGGCCGCCGAGTTCCTCGGCGAGCAGGGGTGCGGCGGTGTTGCCGGCCTTGTTCGAATTCTTGATGTCGGTCTTGTCCAGCAGTGCGGCGGCGCCGAAGCCCAGGGCGATGGTCATCAGGTAGAACGCGCCGATGATGCCGATCGCCCAGTTCACCGAGGTGCGGGCGGCCTTGGCCGTGGGGACGGTGTAGAAGCGGATGAGGATGTGCGGCAGGCCCGCGGTGCCGAGCACCAGGGCGATGCCGAGCGAGATGAAGTCGAGCTTGGTGGTGCCGCTCACCCCGTACTTCAGGCCCGGCTCCAGGAACGCGTGGCCCATCTTGCTGTTCTTCGCCGCCTCGCCCAGCAGTTCGGACACGTTGAAGTCGAACTTGAGCAGCACCAGGAAGGTCATCAGCAGGGCGCCCGCGATCAGCATCACGGCCTTGACCATCTGGACCCAGGTGGTGCCCTTCATACCGCCGATGGACACGTAAAGGATCATCACGACGCCGACGAGGACGACGATGAGGATCTTCCCGGCCTCGTTGGTGATGCCCAGCAGCAGGGAGACCAGCAGGCCCGCGCCCGCCATCTGGGCCAGCAGGTAGAAGATCGAGACGACGATGGTGGAGACGCCCGCGGCGGTGCGGACCGGGCGCTGGCGCATCCGGTAGGCGAGCACGTCGCCCATCGTGTACCGGCCGGTGTTGCGCAGCGGCTCGGCGACCAGCAGCAGGGCGACCAGCCAGGCGACGAGGAAGCCGATCGAGTACAGGAACCCGTCGTAACCGGCGAGCGCGATGGCACCGGCGATGCCGAGGAAGGACGCGGCGGACATGTAGTCGCCGGAGATGGCCAGGCCGTTCTGGAAGCCGCTGAAGGAGCGGCCGCCGGCGTAGAAGTCGGTGGCGTCCTTGGTCTGGCGGCCGGCCCATACGGTGATGCCGAGGGTCGCGAGGACGAAGATTGAGAAGAGCGTGATGATCAGCGGCCGGTTGTCCGACGCGCTGTCGACTGCGAGCTGATGGATACTCATGCGTCGCCTTCCAAACTGGACTTGATCGCGGCGGACCGGGGGTCGAGCTTGGCCGCGGCGTGCCGGGAGTACCACCAGGCGATGAGGAAGGTGGTCAGGAACTGGGCGAGGCCGAACACCAGGGCGACGTTGATGTTGCCGACCAGCTTGGTGTCCATGAAGCCGCCCGCGTAGTTGGACAGCAGGACGTACAACAGGTACCAGCTGACGAACGCGATGGTGAGCGGAAAGGCGAACGAGCGGTGGGCGCGGCGCAGTTCGCCGAACTCCTCACTCGCTTGCACCTCGGCGTACGGGGGATGTTCTTGCTGTCGCTGATCGCCAGGGCGATCGCTGGCCGGCGCGGTGTCCACGGTCTCTCCCGGTGAATGGCGTTCTTGACGGTACGTCTGTTCGGCGGTTCTCGTGATCCAGATCACGCATGGTAGGGCGACGGGGGGCCGTCCGACAGAGGCTGGTAGTTGAAAGGAGGGAAGAAGTCGGTGGAGTGATTGACTCCGGGTACTGTGGCGCGTTTTCCTCCGGAATGCCTTGATGGGGGCCTTGATCGACGATAGTTTCGCTCGTCATGTACCCGCCTACGCGCGACTCGCGTCGGGCGGTCTGTACGGATGATGTGGAGACCCCATGGCTCATCACAGACCGGCACATCCAGGCACCAGACCACGGCGCGCCCTGGCGGCGGTGCCGGCCGGGCTGGCGCTCACCGCGTCCCTCGTCCTGCTCCCCCAGGCGGCCTCGGCCATCCCCCAAGGCGCGCCCACCCCTTCGGCCCTCACCTCTTCGGCCACGGCCGACGGCCCGTCGCTGTCGTACGTGGTCAACACCGCCGCCGACCACGGCACCGTCGGCGCGGTGAAGAAGGCGATCACGGCCTCGCACGGCACGGTGGTGACCGCCTATGAACGCATAGGAGTCATCGTCGCCCGTTCTGCGGACCCCGCCTTCGCCCGGACGATCCGTCAGGTGCGTGGCGTGCAGTCGGCGGGCGCGACCCGCACCGCGCCGCTGACCCCGGCCGCCACCACCGAGGTCGGCAGGCCCGAGAAGGTGCCCGCGCCCCGCACCTCGGCGGCCACCGCGGCGAAGGCGCTGTCCGCCGGGCAGGAGCCGCTGGAGTCCCTGCAGTGGGACATCCCCGCCATCAAGGCCGACCAGGCCGCCAAGGTCAACCCGGGCAGCCGCAAGGTCACCGTCGCCGTCATCGACACCGGCGTGGACGACACCCACCCCGATCTGGCCCCCAACTTCTCCCGGACCCAGTCGGCCGGCTGCGTCGGCGGCGTCGCCGACACCAGCCCGGGCGCCTGGCGCCCGTGGGACCCGGCCGAGGATTACCACGGCACGCATGTGGCCGGGGAGATCGCCGCCGCGCGCAACGGCGTGGGCGTGGCCGGCGTCGCGCCCGGGGTGAAGGTCTCCGCCATCAAGGTCAGCGAGCCGACCACGAGCCTGTTCTACGCGGAGAGCGTGGTGTGCGCCTTCGTCTTCGCGGCCGACCACGGCGTCGAGGTGACGAACAACAGCTACTTCGTCGACCCGTGGAAGTACAACTGCGCGGCCGACCCGGACCAGAAGGCGATCACCGACGCGGTCGGCCGGGCCACGGCGTACGCCCAGCGCAAAGGCGTGGTCAACGTCGCCTCCGCGGGCAACTCCAGCCACGACCTGGCGGCCGGCTCGCTCACCGACACCACGAGCCCCAACGACACCACCCCCGTGGAGCGCACCGTCGACCCGTCGGTCTGCCCGGACGTGCCCACCCAGCTGCCCGGCGTCGTCACGGTCTCCGCGACCGGCGTCACGTCCCTGAAGTCGTACTACTCCAGCTACGGCCTGGACCAGGTCGATGTGGCGGGCCCGGGCGGCGACAAGTACCAGGTGCCCGAGCTGCCCGCCAAGGACGGCCGCATCCTGTCCACCATGCCCGGCGGCGACTACGGCTATCTGCAGGGCACCTCGATGGCCTCGCCCCATGTGTCGGGGGTCGCGGCGCTGCTGAAGAGCACGCACCCCAAGGCGAGCCCGCAGGAGATCCAGTGGCTGCTCAAGGCCCAGGCCGACAACCCGGGCTGCCCCACCGGGCCGTACGACCCGGACGGTGACGGAGACACGGACGCCACCTGCACCGGCACCAAGCACATCAACAGCTTCTACGGCTACGGCATCGTCGACGCGCTGGACGCCGTCGCCAAGTGAGCAGTCGCCCAGTGAGCGATCGCCCCGTGACGCCACACGCCCCAGCCCGCCCATCCACCAGAACCGGAGTACCCATGACGTCGCGCTCCTCCGCCCTGGCGCCGCGCACCGCCGCGATACCCGCCGCCCTGGCCCTCACCGCCGCCCTGGCCTTCCTGCCCACGACCGCCACCGCCGCCGGCGGCTCCGGCGGCTCCGGCGGCGGTTCGGCCCGGGCCTCCGGCGCCGCGGCCGACGGCCCGTCGCTGAGCTATGTCGTCAACACCCGCCCCGGCCCCGGGAACGCGGCCCGGGTGAAGAAGGCCATCGCCACGGCCGGTGGCAGCGTCGTCGTGGCGTACGACCGGATCGGCGTCATCGTCGTCCACTCCGCCGACCCCGCCTTCGCCAAGACGATCCGTCAGGTGCGCGGCGTCGCCTCCGCGGGCGCCACCCGCACCGCCCCGCTGCCCGCCCAGTCCACCACCGACACCGGCGCGCCGCGGATGCTGACCGAGGCGCAGCGCAAGGCCGTCGCCGCGCAGGCCACCGCCGGGCAGGACCCGCTGGAGCCGCTGCAGTGGGACCTGCCCGCGATCAAGGCGGACAAGGCCCATGAGAAGAGCCTGGGCAGCCGGAACGTCACCGTGGGCGTGATCGACACCGGCGTGGACGACACCCACCCCGACCTCGCCCCGAACTTCGACCGCAAGGCGTCGGTCAACTGCGTCACCGGAAAGCCGGACACCGCCGACGGCGCCTGGCGTCCCTCGGCCTCCGAGAGCCCGCACGGCACCCATGTCGCCGGGGAGATCGCCGCCGCGAAGAACGGCATCGGCGTCACCGGGGTGGCCCCGGGGGTCAAGGTCTCCGGTATCAAGGTGTCCACGACCGACGGCTTCTTCTACACCGAGGCCGTGGTGTGCGGCTTCGTCTGGGCCGCCGAGCACGGCGTGGACGTCACCAACAACAGCTATTACACCGACCCCTGGTACTTCAACTGCACCACAGACCCGGACCAGAAGGCCCTGGTCGAGGCCGTCACCCGCGCCTCGCGGTACGCGGAGCGCAAGGGCGTGGTCAATGTGGCCGCGGCGGGCAACGAGAGCTACGACCTGGCCGCCGACTCCATCACCGACCCCTCCAGCCCCAACGACACCACCCCCGGCGACCGGGAGATCGACCCGCGCACCTGCCTGGACATCCCCACCCAGCTGCCGGGCGTGGTCACCGTGGCCTCGACCGGGGCCAAGGGGCTCAAGTCCTCCTTCTCCAACTACGGCCTCGGCGTGATCGACATCGCGGCCCCCGGCGGCGACAGCACCGTGTACCAGAAGCCGGCGCCCCCGGCGGAGAGCGGACTCATCTACAACACCCTCCCGGGCGGCAAGTACGGCTACATGGCGGGCACCTCCATGGCCTCCCCGCATGTGGCCGGTGTCGCCGCGCTCATCAAGAGCACCCACCCGCACGCCTCCGCATGGCAGGTCAAGGCGCTGCTCAAGGCCCAGGCCGACGACACCGCCTGCCCCGACCCGTACGACATCGACGGCGACGGCACTGCCGACGCGGTGTGCGAGGGCAGCCCCGCGTACAACGGCTTCTACGGGGCCGGGATCGCGGACGCCCTGGACGCGGTCACCAAGTGAGGCACTGACACAATGCACGGGCCGTCGGGCGGATTCCGCCCGACGGCCCGTACGTATGCTCCGATGCCGCGAGAGGACCGTCCCGTGGACCGCCACGACTCCTGGGGGCCGCTTCCCACCCGTTCCAGGGCCCTGCTGGTGCCGCTGTTCCTGCTCACCGTGGTGGTCCTGCCGGTGTGGTGGGTGCTGCTGCTGGCCGTCTTCCTGGTGTTCCTCGCGTTCGCGGTCGTCGGGGAGGTGCTGTCGCTGATTCCCGGGTTCGAGAAGGGCTTCACCAAGCTGCTCGACTCGTTCGGGGACCGCGTGGAGATCTGGCCCCGCTGGTGTGTGACGCTCCCCGAGCTGCGGCACGAGGGCGACGCCGACTTCTACCGGGCGCGCGTCGACAAGAAGCTCGCCGCCTGGACCCGCAAGGAAGAGGCGGCCCAGGCGGCCAGGAAGGCCCCGCCGCCCGGCCCGTACGACATACCTCTGCGCGACTTCCGCGGCGTCGGCGCGGGCTATGTGCTCCAGACGGCCCGCGAGCTGGGCTGGGAGCTGAGCCACGACCGGCACTCGGACCCGCAGCGCGTGGTCAGGCTGCGGCGGCTGCCGGTCGCGGCGTGAGAGGCACCCTCAGCCCGGTGTGCTGACGCTCGCCTCCTCGAACCGCGTGGTGCTGAGGGCCAGCGGGTTACGGGAGCAGACCACGAGACCCACGTAGTAGGGGGCATCGCCGAATCCGGAGATCTCGCCGGAGGCGAGGGAGGTCCAGGTGGCGCCGTCATCGGTCGAGACGGCCGCGGCGAAGGCGGTCCCGGTGCGCTTCAGCCGGAGCAGCAGAGGGAGTTGCACGGTGGTGGTGCCGGAGAAGACGGAGGCGCCCGCCACGGTGGGGCGCAGCATGAGCTGCGCGCTGGTCCCGGCCGTGACAATCGCCCCGGCCGCCTGGTCGAACGGTGACAGGGACTTGGCCATGAGCAGGCCGACCCGGTCGGCGGTGGCGCCGGTACGGGAGACGAGACGGGCGGTGACCTCGCAGTCTCCGGTGACGGGCTGCCGGACGAACTGCCCTGTCATCCCCTGGTTGTTGACGGTCAGGTCCACACCCGCGCCGCGGACGGTGAAGGTGCCGTCGCGGTACGACGTGCTGCCCGGGGTACGGACCGCCACCACGCCGAGGGTGCCGAAGGCCCGGTCGTCGAGGACGGGATCCCCGAGGTCGCCGTAGCTCCACGGGTCGGGCGGGGGCGTGCCGACCGTGAGGCTCAGGGTGCCGGATACGGTCCCGGAGGCGTTGCCCGCGGTGGTCGTCACCGAGAACTCGCCGGTCTCGGTGGGGGTTCCCGAGATGAGGCCGGTGCGCTTGTCGATGCGCAGGCCGTCGGGCAGGCCACCGGCGGTGAACCGTACGGGCTCGTGCGAGGCCCGCAGCAGATGGCGGAAGGTGGCCCCCTTGTTGGCGAACGCGATGGCCGAGGAGGTGAGTTGGGGCGCGGACGGCGTCGGCATCTCGGCGCTCGCCGATGTCGAGCGCGGTCCGCGGCCGCTGGTGTTGCTCTTCGCGACGGCGTAATGGTAGGTCGTCCCCGGCGTCCCGGTCGCGTCCGCGTACCGGATGCGGGTGCCGAAGCCGACCGCCTGGACACCGGTGGCGAGGGTTTCGTACGAGCCGTCGGCACTCGTCGCTCTCAGCACGGTGTACCGGGCCGCGAGGTCGGGATCGGTCCAGGCCAGCTCGACGGCGTCGGCGTCGGCGAAGGCCCGAAGGCCGGTGGCGGTGCGCGTGGGGCGTGGTACCGACCAGCCCTCGCCGGAGGTGGAGGTCACGGTGACGTTGTCGAAGGCGCCGGTGCCGGTCTCGGCATAGTCCTCGTCAACGCCCAGGCAGGAGGTGAGCGCGAGCCCCACGTACGCGGTTCGCCCCAAGTCGACAGCAGTGGAGCCGACTTCGGTCCATCGGATGCCGTCCGGGGAGATGGCGCCGGTGCAGCGGCCGCCCTTCCGGGTCACCCGCACCCAGTACGGTGCCCGCAGCCGGTAGCCGTCGCCCGCACCCTCGACGTACGGGGCCTCCAGCGGTGTGGCCGACTCGGGCAGCTCGCCGAGATCGGAGATCGGGAAGGAGGCGTTGGTGGTGATCGACTGCTGCTGGGACGGCGGCACGGGCGTGCTGCCGGTGGCGGAGACGGACGCCCCGGCCTTTGGACGTACCGTCCACACGCCGCTCCACGTGTGCAGCGGCAGCCCCTGGATCAGCATCGAGGCGTGTGCCGCGGCCGCGTCGAGGGAGGCGCGCACGGTGACGCCGATCTTGGAGTACTGCGAGCTGAGCGGCCATACGATCCGCGCGGTGACCGTGCCGTCGCCGCGCAGCGGGAGGTAGGCCAGACGGCAGGTGCCGGAGGTGCCGGACGCCTCGAGTACGAAGCGCTCGCCGTCGAAGGCGGCGGAGCCGGGGATCTTCACGTCCCCGATGTCGCGGGTGGACCAGGGGCCGGGCAGACCCGCGGTGGCCGCTGCCCAGCTCGAATCGCCGCTTCGGCCCAGCGCGTTGGAGGCGATGACCGTGTAGTAGTACGTCCGCCCCGCGTGTACGTCGCTGTCGGTGTACGTCGGCTTGCCGATGCCGGAGGCGATCCGCTCGTACGAACCCTCGGGGCGGGTGGCCCGCAGGACCTCGTACGAGTCGGCCCAGGCGGAGGGCAGCCAGGTCACGGTGACGGCCTGGTCCTCCCCCACCGCCGTGACGCCCGCCGGGGGCGTCGGCGTGGTCGGCGAGGATGCCTTGGCACCCGCGTAGGCGAAGGTGCCCCAGCTGGGCAGGTCGTCGTTGCTGCCCTCGACGACGCGGGCGCCGCCGGTGCCGCGGAAGACGGCGCTCTTCGTGTACGGAGTGTCCAGACCCCGTACACCGGCGTAGTGGGCGTAGTACATCTCGTAGATCGGGGGCAGCGTGCCGCGGACCTTGTTCGAGACCGTCGTCTTGATGTATTTGCCGGTGCGGTCGAGGTCGGGGACGAAGGGGACATCGCTGCCCAGGTTGTAGCGGGCGGCGTACTCGGCGTTGGCCAGGACGCGGTGGTCGTCGAACCCCCACAGGTCGACGCCCTGGTTCCAGGCGACCTGGGCGGCGTCGCCCATCAGGCCGACGGCAAGCTGCTCGTGGCCCTGGTCTCGGCCGCTCTCCTGGCCCTGGCCCTCGTCGGTGACGACCCGGTTGCGGACGCTGCCGTTGCCCGCGCCGGCCGCGGCGAAGCGGAGCGCGTCCTCGAAGAGCGTGGGCTCCTCGCAGAACACGCCGATGGCCAGAATCGTCTGGAGGGCCGTGAGGTCCCAGTTGCCGTTGGCGTAGAGCATGTACTCCGAGACCGCCGGGTACCACACGCGCAGGAAGGATTCCTCGCAGCGCGCGATGTCGGCCGCGTCCCAGCCGTCGTAGCCGGTGTGGCGGAGCAGCTCGGCCGCGTTGACGAACTTGAAGGCCTGGAGCCCGGCGCCGAGCGGGCCGTCCGCGCCGGTGATGGCGGTGAGCGAGGCCGACCAGGCGTTGAGGATGTCACGGGCCTTGTCGGCGTGCGCGGCCTCGCCGGTGACGGACCAGATGAGGGCGTTCTGGTAGGCGGCGGCCGAGTCGGCGACGGCCTGGTTCATGAAGTTGGAGGGGCCGCGGCCCCAGGAGGTGATCTGGCCGATGTTCTGCACGGTGTAGGTCGCCTGGGAGCGCGAGTGGGCCGCGAGCGCCAGATAGCCGTCGTAGATCGGGGATTCCTTGGCGGCGATCGCGGACTTCATCCGGGCCAGGTCGTCGGCGCTGTGCAGCAGCCCGGGGTGGGCGAACTTTCTGAGCCCGGTGTTGTCCTGGGCCCGCGCCGGGCCGGCCATGACCAGTCCGGTCGCGCCCGACGCCAGCAGCAGGGCCGCGGTGCTGCCGAGGAAACCCCGGCGGCTGGTTGCGTAAGACATGAGAATGTCGTCCTTCCGCCGGCTCAGCTCGCGGATGCCGCGGCGGCGGCCTCGGCGGTGGTGAGGAACTTGAGATTCGTGACGTGCTCGTTGATGTGCATCGGGATGTAATCGGTGGTCAGGTACCAGCCGGGCTTCTTCATCGAGTCGGCGATGACCTTGCCGTTGAGGACCAGGTTCTCGAACGTCACGCTGTCGATGCCGTGGTCGGTGTCGTAGCCGAGCAGCAGGCAGGTGCTGAGGGCGGGGCCGGTGTAGCTGAGGTCCTTGATGTAGACGTCCTGGATGCCGCGTCCGACCGAGGTGTTGTACTTCGTGTTGTACATGACCCGCATATGGATGAGCTGGCCCTGGCGGAAGTCCTCGACGCGCATGCCGTCGACCTTCACGTTCTTGATCAGGTTGCTGTCGCCGGGGTTGAGGGCGAGGCAGCCCTGGTAGCCCATCTGGGGTTCGCGGTGGTCGCAGATGTCGATGTTCTCGAAGGTGAGGTTCTCGATGACCTCGGGGCTGTCGGTGTTGCCGTGCGTCCCCACGTTGATCGGGTGCGCGACGTCCGCCCAGAGGGTCGAGTTCTTGACGTGGATGTTCGAGGTGTCGCCGTAGTAGTCCCAGCGGTGGGTGTAGATCGCGATGCAGTCGTCGGCGTTGCGCATGAAGACGCCATCGACGGTGACATGGCTGCTGGAGAAGATGTCGATGCCGTCGCCCCAGCCCTTGGAGCTGAAGGAGCCCATGCCGCGGATGGTGACGTGCTCCGACTCGCCGATGGTGACGGCGTAGCCGTTCGGGTTGAGCATGGTGACCTCACCGATGGTGATGTTCTTCGAGCCCTCGACGGTGGCGCCTCCCCCGGGCGCCGCGTAGATCACGCCGCGCCCGAGAAGCTTCGCCTTCTCGACGTCCTTGAAGATGACCCGCGACTTGAGCACCGCGCCGCCGTGCAGGTACACGGTTTTGTCGGAGGGAACGGTCAGGGTTCCGTCGGGGGTGGTGTGCACGCCGGGGCCGAAGTAGATGACGTCGGGGTCGTCCTTGTCCGGCACGTTCTGCTCCAGCGGGCGGGCGAACAGGTGCAGACAGTCGAAGATGTCGTCGTTGATCTGGACGACGATGTTCCGCGGGCGGTCCAGGGTGAACTGGAGGGTGTCGGCGAGGACCTCGGGCTTGATGCCGTACGAGTCCGGGCGGACGCGCACCTTCCGCACGCCTCCCTTGATGTACGTCACCTGAACCTCGACCGTGCCCGAGAAGTCGAAGTACGCCAGCGACGCCTTCTGCTGCTGACCGGAGCCGGTGGTGGTGTTGACCAGGTTCAGGGTGGCCAGGTAGGTGCCGAGCGTCTGCCAGCTGCCACCCGGCACACGGACCTTGACGCTGAAGCTGTCGGTCTTGACCGGGGCTCCGGACGGCACGGTGTAGGTCACCAGCTGGGGCGTGTCACCCGAGGACTCGTCGGCCCGCGCAGCCGTGGCCATCATGCCGGACAGGCCGGCGGCGAGCACGGTGGCGCCCGCCGCCTGAAGGGTGGAACGGCGGGTCAGGGGCGTGTTCATACTCGACTCCTTGCAAGAGCGGAAGGGGCGTGGGAGCGCGTGGACGCCTCATCTTCTGCTGGGGGTGATACGCGCGATCGGCGGAAGTAACAGGTAGCAAACGGTTCCTACACCGGGTGGGCCAGAGTTTCTTCCTGTCCGGAAAGCTCGTCAAGGGTCTTCGCATGTTTTCGAAAAATACCCCGGTATGGGGGGACCGCGGCGGCCGCGGCGGAGAAGACCGCCGGAGCCTGCCATCGATTGACCCTCGCTCCGGGCCAGATATAGCGTAGAAGACGCTTTCAGAAAATGTTTCTCTCGCACCTCAGGAGAGTCATGCCCAGCGCCCAGCTGCCGAGGGCCGTATTCGCCATGGATCCGGTGCACCTCCCCCTGCTCCTCCCCCCGCCCCTCATGACACGGCTGAAGCAGACGGCCGAGATCGACCCCTCGCTGGTCCTCCAGGACTTCACCACCCCGCCCGCCGTCTCGGCGCTGGCCGACGCCGAAGTGCTGATCACCGGCTGGGACTGTCCGCACCTCGGCGCGGACGCCCTGGCCGCGGCGCCCCGGCTGCGCGCCGTCCTGCACGCCGGGGGCTCCGTCCGCTCGCTGATCGGCGAGGCCCTGTGGGAGCGCGGCATCAGCGTCTCCAGCGCGGTCACCGGCAACGCGCTGCCGGTCGCCGAGTACACGCTCGCGATGATCCTGCTGGCCGGGAAGGACGCGTTCACGCACCGTGAGCGCTTCCGCGCCACACACGCCCGCCCCTCCTCCGCCGAGACCGCCACCACCGGCAACCTCGGCCGCCGGATCGGGATCATCGGCGCCTCACGCGTGGGCCGTCGCCTTCTCGACCTGCTGCGGCCGTTCGACTTCGAGCTGCTGCTCCACGACCCCTACGTGGACGCCGTCGAGGCCGCCGCGCTCGGCGCCGAACTCCTGCCCCTGGAGGATCTGCTGCGCCGCAGCGACATCGTCAGCCTCCACGCCCCCGACATCCCCGAGACCCACCGCATGCTCGACCGGGCCCGGCTCGCCCTGATCCGGGACGGCGGTGTACTGATCAACACCTCCCGGGGCGCGCTGGTCGACCCCGAGGCGCTCACGGACGAACTGTCCGCCGGCCGGCTGCACGCGGTCCTCGACGTCACGGAACCCGAGCCGCTGCCGACCGAGTCCCCGCTGTACACGCTCCCCAACGTCTTCCTCACCCCGCACATCGCGGGCTCGCTCGGCAACGAGCTGGAGCGGCTCGGCCGCATCGTCGTCGAGGAGCTGGAACGCCTGGCCGCGGGCCTGCCGCTCGCTCACGAGGTGCACCGCACGGATCTCGCCCGGGTGGCCTGACACCCCGCCCTCGGCAAGGTGCCCCGCGGTCCACGAGCAATTCTGCAGGGAGTAACGATGGGATACGGTTTCAGCGGGCGGGGACCCGGCATCTCCGGCGCACGGGTCACTACGGTGAAGGAGCCGCAACGGTGAGTCAGCGCAAGGCGCCGGGTGACGGCGGACGGGCGACGATCCGCGACGTGGCGGAGCGCGCGGGAGTCTCCGTGGCGAGCGTGTCGCGCGTTCTGTCCGGCAACTATCCGGTGTCGGACGACCTGCGCCGCCGGGTGATGAAGGTCGTACAGGACCTGGACTACGTCACCAACGCCCACGCCCGCTCCCTGGCCGGCGGCGGCACACCGACCGTGGCGATCCTCATCAACGACATCACCGGTGCCGCCTTCGCCCACGTGGCCAGGGGCGTCGAGAGCGCCGCCTCGCTGCGCGGCTGGCTCTCGCTGGTCGGCACGACCGGGGACGACCCCGAGCGGGAACTGGCGCTGGTGAACCTGATGCGCCAGCAGGGCGTGGCCGCGGTGATCCTGCTGGGCGGCGCCTATGACTTCGACGAGTACCAGCTGCGGATGGCCCGGTTCGCGCGCTCCCTGGACGCGGCCGGCTCGCACCTCGTGCTGGTCGGCAGACCACCGCTGGAGGGCGACGTCCCGGCGACGACGGTCGACTACGACAACGAGGGCGGCGCGTACGCCATGGCCAGCCACCTCCTGTCCACCGGCCACCGGCGTGTCCTGGTGTTGCCGGGCCCCGCCGACCTCACCACGGCCCAGGCCCGGCTGAGCGGCGCCCAGCGGGCCTTCGAGGCCTACGGCGTGCCCTTCGATCCCGGCATGGTGCGGCACGGCCCCTACGACTACGAGCACGGGTACGACGCGGTCGGGGCGAGCCTGCGGCAGGGGCTGGACTTCACGTCGGTGCTCGCCGGCACCGACGTGGTCGCCGCGGGGGCCATGCAGGCGCTGCGTGCGGCGGGCCTCAGAGTGCCCGAGGACGTGTCGATCGTCGGCTACGACGACATCCCGCTGGCCTCCCAGCTCACTCCTCAGCTGACCACCGTGCACGTGCCGTACGAGGAGATGGGCCGCGTAGCGCTGCGCGCGGTGGCCGACCGGCGTGAGGGCGCCGCGGGCCGCCGCAAGGGCAGCGACGGCGACCACCTGGTGCTGGGCACCCACGTCGTCGTACGACACTCCGTACAGCCGCCGGCCCGCCATGGGTAGCGCACACTGGAGCGCGTTGTTACGAAAGCGTTTTCCCAACGTTTGACGCGCTCCACCTGACCGGTGCCCCGCATCCGCCAGACGTCGCGGCGACTTGATCAGGAACCCCTGTGAGCTGCGGAGACATCCGCGGTTAACGGGTGGACGGCCCGTCGGCCTGACGCGCCCCGGCGGACAACCGGCCGCCGATATTTTCCCGCACACCTCTTGCTATCAACCGACACGTCGGCTTAACGTCCAGGAACCGCTTACTACAGCTTCTGCTTGGCCGGTCCCCGCATCGCGTGCCGACGGTTTCCGGACGCCTTTCCTGGCCAACGCCCCGAGCCACCGTCGTCTCAACTCTCGCCCCGAGACGCCTACTTTCCGAAGGAACACGGTCCGATGAACTTCACCAGTCCCAGGAGAAGGTTCGCCCGCGCCGCCGTCGTGGGTCTCGCCCTGACGGGTCTGCTCTCCGCTTGCGGCGGATCCGACTCCGGGGACGACGCGTCCTCGGGTCCGGTGACCCTCCCCTTCTGGGGTTGGGCCAACGGCCAGGAAGCCGTCGTCAAGGCGTTCAACGCCAGCCACAAGGACATCAAGCTCAAGTACACGAAGGTCACCGACCAGCTGACCATGCAGAAGAACCTGACCAACGCGGTCAAGGCCGGGAACGCACCCTGCCTGGTTCAGAACACCGCCGAGTATGTGACGACCTGGGTCTCACAGGGCGCGCTCGCCGACATCACCCAGTACGTGAAGTCCGACAAGGACAAGTTCAACGCCGGGGCGTGGGCCGGCGCGCAGGTGCAGGGGAAGATCTACGGCGTGCCCACCAGCTCGGCGCCCGCCTTCACCATCTACCGCACCGACGTCTTCCAGAAGTACGGCCTCAAGGCGCCCGCGACGTGGGACGACTTCATCGCCGCGGGCAAGGTGCTGAAGAAGCACGGCATCAAGATCACCAACTACGCCGGTGAGGACCCGAGCACCCTGGAGGTGCTCGCCATGCAGGCGGGCGCGCACTGGTACGCCATCGACGGCGACTCCTGGAAGGTGAACTTCCAGGACAAGGGCACCCTCAAGGCGGCGAAGGTGATCCAGCAGATCATCGACAACGACCTGAACTCCAAGCTCTCCTTCGCGGACTACGCCGCCGTGCAGCGCAACTATGACAACGGCGCCACCGCGACCCGGCAGATCTCCACCTGGCAGATGGCCGGCATGGTGCAGAACTTCACCAAGTCCAACGGCAAGTGGGCGCTGTCGCCCTGGCCGACGTTCAAGGGCGAGGCGGCCAAGACCCCGGCCGGCACCAACCAGAGCGGCGGCCTGACCCTGGTGACCAAGCAGTGCAAGAACCAGCGGCAGGCCGCCGAGGCCGCGCTGTGGATGTCCACCGACACCGGCGCGGTCAAGACGATGGCCAGCCCGGAGACCGGCAACGGCGTGATGCCCGCGCTGGCCGACAGCGACACGTACATCGCCGAGGCGATCTCCGCCAAGCTCCTCGGCAAGAACTACGAACCGGCCAAGAAGGTCGTCACGGACAGCCTGGGCACGGTCACCACCGACTGGATCTTCGGCCCGAACTGGACCGCGATGTTCACCGAGCTGCAGAGCGGCTGGGCGAAGGTCATGAACAAGGAGCAGAAGGTCACCGACCTGCTCGCGCACATGCAGAAGTGGACGGTCGACGACCTCAAGTCCCGCGGAATCAGCGTCAAGGGCTGAGGCATACCCGATGATCCGCTCCCAGCGCTGGAAGGGCGCCGCCTTCACGGTGCCCTTCCAGCTCGGCTTTGTCTTCCTGTACCTGCTTCCCATCGGGTACGCCGTCTACCAGTCGCTGTTCCTGGAGAAGCAGTCCGGACTCGGACTCGACGGCGGTGCCACCAAGGAGTTCGTCGGCCTGGACAACTACCAGCACGGCCTGACCGACTCGGCGTTCATGAACGCCATCCTGCGGGTCGTGCTGTTCGCCTGCGTGCAGATTCCGGTGATGCTGCTCATCAGCCTGGTGCTGGCGCTGCTCCTGGACGCGCTCACCTCACGGGTGGCCGGCCGGTTCCGGATCTTCCTGCTGGTCCCTTACATGATCCCCGGAGTGGTCGCGGCGATCGTGTGGGTCAACATCTACAGCCCCGCCGTGGGACCGCTGACGCCGCTCGGCCAATTCTTCGGATTCGACTGGAATTTCTTCGCGCCTTCGATGGTCTGGCCGTCCATAGGCAACCTGCTGACATGGCACGGCATCGGCTACAACATGGTGATCATCTATTCGGCGCTCCAGGGCGTTCCCCGTGAGCTGTTCGAAGCCGCTCGGCTGGACGGCGCCTCCGAGATCCGCATCGCGCGGAGCATCAAGATCCCGCATGTGCGCGGCGCCCTCATCCTGACCGGACTGCTCTCGATCATCCAGATGCTGCAGCTCTTCAACGAGCCCGCGCTGTTCCGGAACGTCACCCCGCAGACGGTCGATGACAGCTTCACCCCGATCATGGTCATCTACAACCAGGCGTTCAACGCCGGTAACTACCACTACGCCGCGGCCCTGTCGGTGCTGCTCGCCCTCATCCTCGGCGTGGCCTCCTTCCTCTTCTACCGGCTGACCTCGAAGAAGGCCGACTGATGCTGCTGACCGAAAACGACGTAAAGCGACCCCCCGCCCGCACCGTCCGCCGGCTGACCCGCCCGGACGGCGCCTCCCGCGGGCGGGGCGGTCAGCGGTTCCTGCTGATCGGGCTGATCCTGGCCAGCGTGTACAGCATGTTCCCGGTGTGGTGGCTGATCGTCGCCGCGACCAAGGACCGGGTCGGGCTGTACCAGACGAACGGCCTGTGGTTCTCCGGCATGCACCTGTGGGAGAACCTGCACCAGCTGTTCACCTACCACGACGGCATCTACCTGCGCTGGACGGCCAACTCGTTCCTGTACGCGGGCGTCGGCTCGCTCGGCGGCACCCTCGTCGCCCTCGCCGCGGGCTACGGCCTCGCCCGCTTCGACTTTCCCGGGCGGGGCGTGGTGTTCGCATGCGTGGTGGGCTCGTTCCTGATCCCGATCGCCCTGCTCACCCTGCCGCTGTACCTGCTGTTCTCGGCGATCGGACTGGTCGACACCCCCTGGGCGATGCTGATTCCCTGCTTGATCAACCCGTTCAGCGTGTATCTGGCCAAGGTGTACACCGAGGCCACGATCCCCTACGAACTGCTGGAGGCGGCCCGCCTCGACGGCGCCGGAGAGCTGCGGATCTTCTTCAGCATCGTGCTGCGGATGATGACGACGGGCGGCGCCACCGTGTTCCTGCTCGCCTTCGTCAACACCTGGAACGCCTTCTTCCTCCCGCTGACCGTGCTGCGCGGTGAGAAGAACTGGACGCTCAACCTGGGCCTGTACAACTGGACCGGCAACCGCCTGGAGTCCGGCGTCGACGTGACCAGTCTGGTGCTGACGGGCGCGCTGCTGTCCATCGTGCCGATGGCGATCATGATGGTGGCGATGCGCCGCTACTGGCGGACCGGCGTCACGATGGGAGCCCTGAAGTGACGAGCGGCACGCCCGCACGGCCGAGTCGGCCGCCATCCGACGGGCCGTCAGGGGCCCGGTAGCGGGGCCCCTTCGGGCACGGGCGCGCCGGACTGTCGGCGGCGGTGCGTATCCTCATGGACCATGCTCGAAGACCGCATGGCCGCCGCACCGCCGTCCTCCCCGTGGCCGGACGCCTATCCCGACGGCTACGCGGTCGTCGACGTGGAGACGACCGGGCTCGCCCGCGACGACCGGATCGTGTCCGCCGCGGTCTACCAACTGGACGCGCGCGGCGCCGTGCAGGACCACTGGTACACCCTGGTCAATCCGCAGCGTGATCCGGGCCCGGTGTGGATCCACGGCCTGACCAGCGACACGCTGGCCGACGCCCCGCTCTTCGCGGAGATCGCCGGCGAGCTGGCCGAGCGCCTGGACGGCCGGGTGCTGGTCGCGCACAACGCGGTCTTCGACTGGTCGATGCTCGCCCGGGAGTACGCGCGCGCCAAGAGCGCCGCGCCGGTGCGGCAGCGGCTGTGCACCATCGCGCTCTCCAAGGAGCTTGGCCTGCCGCTGCCCAACCACAAGCTGGAGTCCCTGGCCGCGCACTACGGGGTGGTCCAGCAGCGCGCCCACCACGCCCTGGACGACGCGCGGGTGCTCGCCGAGACGTTCCGGCCGAGTCTGCGCCTGGCCGCGGCGGCCGGGCTGCGGCTGCCCCTGCTCGCCTGCCAGCCGCTGACCGAATGGTCCGACGCCCCCCGGCCGATCGGCTACCAGCGGTCCTACCGCGCGACCAGCTGGCGCCCCAGCCGCAAGCGCCCGGCCTGCCCCTACCCCAACCCGGGGCGCTACGAGCCGGGCGGCCGGCTGGTCCAGGGCATGCGGGTGGCGTTCTCCGGCGACACCTCGATCGACCGCGAGCTGCTGGAGGACCAGGCCGCCGAGGCCGGGCTGCACGTGGCCACCAGTGTCTCCCGGCTCACCAGCCTGCTGGTCACCAACGACCCGGAGGCCTCGACCTCCAAGATCACCAAGGCGCGCTCCTTCGGCACCCCCGTCATCGACGAGGCGGCCTTCACCCAGCTGCTGCGGGACGTGGCCCCCGCAGCGGCCGGGTGAGGTCGGCAAACAGGTGAAGTCGGCCCAACACGCCCGGCCGCCGCTCCCCCACCGCGCCCCACAGCCCGCACCCTGTGCCCCATGGCACGTTGCGAGGTCTGCGGAAACGATTACCACATGACGTTCGAGGTGCACGCGCAGGGCGCCGTGCACGTCTTCGACTGCTTCTCCTGCGCCATTCACCGCATGGCGCCCATCTGCGAGCACTGCCGGTGCCAGATCATCGGCCAGGGCGTGGAGGTGGACGGCCACTTCTACTGCGGCGCCCACTGCTCCCGGGGGGAAGGGAAGGTGGGGATCATCGACCGCGTCTGAACACATCCGAACCACGCCTGAGTGACACTTGAACCGCATCTGACCGGAAACGCCCCGGATCGTCCCCTCGGTGCCCCCAAGAGCCGGGGGGCGGTCCATGGCGCGTACGGTCGGCGAGTACTGTCAAGGTCGTGTACCGCTTCCTGTTGTCCCGGCAGTGGGTGATCCTCACTCTCGTGGGGCTCGCCCTGATCCCGGCCATGATCAGGCTGGGCTTCTGGCAGCTTCACCGCCATGAGCACCGGGTCGCGCAGAACCAGCTGATCGCCGACAGCCTGGCCGCGCCGGCCGTCCCCGTGGGCCGGCTCACCGCCCCCGGGCGCGCCGTCGCACACGACGACATGTGGCGCACCGTGACCGCCAAGGGCCGGTACGACACCGGGCACGAGGTGGTCGTACGCCAGCGGACCGCCGCCGACGACCAGACCATCGGCTACTACGTGCTCACCCCGCTGGTCATGGACAACGGCCGGGCCGTCCTGGTCAACCGCGGCTGGATCCCGGCGGGCAACGACCTCACCCGCTTCCCCAAGGTGCCCGCCGCCCCCTCCGGCGAGGTCACCGTCACCGGCCGCCTCAAGGCCGACGAGACGACCGGGGGCAGCGGCATCAAGGACAAGAAGGGGCTGCCCGCCCGCCAGGTCATGTTGATCAACAGCGAGCAGCAGGCGAAGTCCCTGTCCGAGCCGGTCCTCGGTGGCTACATCGAGCTGACCACGTCCTCCCCCAAGGGCACCGGCCAGCCCGAGGTGGTCCCGGAGCCGGACCACAGCGGCATCGGCCCGCACATGGCGTATGCGATCCAGTGGTGGCTGTTCTCCGCGGGCGTGCCGGTCGGCTGGGTGGTCCTGGTCCGCCGCGAGCTGCGCGACCGGGCGGCCGCACGGGCCGCCGAGCCCGCGCCCGAACCGGTCGCGGCCGGGACCTGACCGGAGCGCCAGTCTCCTCTTACGGACCTCCCTTACGCTCACCGAGCACCTCACGGCAGACTGACCCCATGGATCTTGGACTCAAAGACCGGGTGTACGTCCTCACCGGAGCCAGCCGCGGGCTGGGCCTCGCGACCGCCCGTGAGCTGGTCGCCGACGGTGCGAAGGTCGTGATCACCAGCCGTGACGAGAAGACGGCGGCGGAGGCCGCCGCCGAGCTGGGCCCGAACGCCGTCGGCGTCGCGGCCGACAACGCCGACGCGGCCGCCGCCGAGCGCCTGATCGCCACGGCCCGCGACCGCTTCGGCGGCTTCGACGGCGTACTCATCAGCGTCGGCGGGCCCCCGGCGGGCCTGACGGCGCACATCACCGACGCGCAGTGGCGGGCGGCCTTCGACTCCGTCTTCCTGGGCGCGGTCCGCCTGGCCCGCACCGCCGCCGCGGAGCTCTCCTCCGGCGGTGTGATCGGCTTCGTCCTCTCCGGCTCCGTGTACGAGCCGATCCCCGGCCTGACGGTCTCCAACGGGCTGCGGCCGGGCCTGGCGGGCTTCGCGAAGTCCCTCGCCTCGGAGGTGGGCCCGCAGGGCATCCGGGTCGTCGGCCTGCTGCCGGCCCGTATCGACACCGACCGGGTCCGTGAGCTGGACTCGCTGTTCGGCGACGCGGACGAGGCCCGGGCCCGCAACAGCGCGCAGATCCCGCTGCGCCGCTACGGCACGCCGGAGGAGTTCGGCCGGGCGACGGCGTTCCTGCTCTCGCCCGCGGCGTCGTACCTGACCGGCATCATGCTGCCGGTGGACGGCGGCGCGCTGCACGGCTTCTAGCCGCACCCTTTCAAAGGGCTCGGTTCCTTCCCCTCTGGGGGCGCGCCCCTTCGGCTCACTCGCCGGGGGCCGCCGCGCGCAGGGTCTCCACGGTCTGCTCCAGATCGGCGACCCGCTCGGCGAGCCGGCGGCTCTTGCGGTGCAGCTCCAGGAACACATTGACCTTGGTGCGCAGCAGCCAGGGGTCGAAGGGCTTGGTCACGAAGTCGGCGGCGCCGAGCGCGTATCCCCGGTAGGCGTAGTCGGAGTCCGTGTCCTCCCCGGTCAGCAGGATGATCGGGACGTCCTTGGTCTGCTCGAGACGTTTGATGTTGGCGGCCGTCTCGAAGCCGTCCATGCCCGGCATCAGGACGTCGAGCAGCACGGCGGCGAAGTCCTGGCGCAGCATGGCCTTCAGCGCCTCCTCCCCGGAATGGGCGCGGACCAGCCGCAGATCGAGCGGGCCGAGGACGGCTTCCAGCGCGATCAGGTTCTCCTCCATGTCGTCGACGATCAGGATCGCCGCCTTCTCGGGCGCGCCACTGCTCATGTCTCCCCCTGTCCCCCCCGCCCCGGCGGTTCGGTGTCCGCGCCCCCGGCGCCGGCGCGGGCGGCGGTGGTCCCGCCGGGCGGGCCGCCCAGCGGATCGAGCACATCGCAGACGGCCGACAGCAGCCGGTCGATGTCCACGGGCTTGGGGACGTACTCGTTGGCACCGCTGTCGATCGCCTTCTCACGGTCGCCCGGCATGGCCTTGGCGGTGAGGGCGATGATCGGCAGATCGGCGAGCCGGGGCGTGCCGCGGATGGCCCGGATGGTCTCGTAGCCGTCCATCTCCGGCATCATCACGTCCATCAGGACCAGGGAGACGTCGGGGTTGCGGTGCAGGACCTCCAGGCCCTCGCGGCCGTTCTCCGCGTATTTCACGGTCATGCCGACCCGGCCCAGCGCATGGGTCAGCGCGAAGACGTTCCGGATGTCGTCGTCGACGATGAGGATGCGCCGCCCGTTCAGCACCCGGCGGGGGCGGCCGGACTGCCACTCGCTGAGCCGGGTGGTCTCCGGCCAGGTCTCGTCGCGGCCGTCGTCGCCCGACCGGCGCGAGAGGCCCGTCAGGCTGGTCTCGTCGCCGAACACCCCGCTGGGCGCGTGGTCGGCGACGTCCGGCAGCTGCTCGTCCGCGGCGGGGGGCGCGGCGGGGACGGTGGAGCCGGTGGCCCGGGGGTCCGACGGATCGGGCGCCGGGACGATGCCGGCGTAGTGCGAGGGGATGTACAGGGTGAAGCAGGAGCCGACGTTCACCTCGCTCTCGGCGACGATCCGGCCGCCCAGCATTCCGGCGATCTCCCGGCTGATGGACAGGCCGAGCCCGGTGCCGCCGTACTTGCGGCTGGTGGTGCCGTCGGACTGCTGGAACGCCTCGAAGATCACGGACAGCTTCTCGGGCGGGATGCCGATGCCGGTGTCGGTGACGGAGAAGGCCACGACGGCGTCCGCGCTCCGTAGCGTCTCCTCGCTGAACTCCCCTCCGGGCGCCCGCTCGACGCGCAGCTTCACCTCTCCCGAGGAGGTGAACTTCAGCGCGTTGGAGAGCAGGTTGCGCAGGATCTGCTGGAGCCGCTGCTCGTCGGAGAACATCTCGCGCGGTACGTCCTCGCCGACGGTGATCTCGAAGGACAGACCCCGGTCGACGGCGAGCGGCCGGAAAGTCGCGTTGACGTAGTCCAGCAGCTTGACCAGCGGCAGCTTCTTGGCCCGGACGTCCATCCGGCCCGCCTCGATCTTCGACAGATCGAGGATGTCGTTGATCAGCTGGAGCAGGTCGGAGCCGGAGCGGTGGATGGTGGTGGCGAACTGCTCCTCCTGGTCGGACAGCCGCCCGTCCGGGTTGTCGGCGAGCAGCCGGGCCAGGATGAGCAGCGAGTTGAGCGGGGTGCGCAGCTCGTGCGACATATTGGCCAGGAACTCGGACTTGTACTGCGAGGCGGTCGCCAGCAGCGCGGCCTTCTCCTCCAGCTCCGCGTTGGAGCGCTGGAGCTCGTTCGAGCGCTGGCGCAGCTCGGTGGTGAGCCGCTGGGACTCCGACAGCAGGGACTCGGTGCGGGCGTTGGCGATGATGGTGTTGATCGACACGCCGATGGTGTTGACGAACTGGTCGATGAAGGCCAGGTGGACCTCGCTGAACCGGCTGAAGGAGGCCAGCTCGATCACTCCGAGCACCTGGTCCTCGTACCGGATCGGCAGGATGACGACGCTGGCCGGGAGCGCGGAGCCGAGCCCGGAGTCGATGGTGATGAAGTTCGACGGGACATCGGTGATCAGGATGCGCTTCTTCTCGATGGCCGCCTGGGCGATCAGCCCGCGGCCCGCCGACCCTCTCCGCGGCAGCGGGCCCTTCTCCGGGTTGATGCCGTAGCCGGCGATGAACTGGAGGCCCTCGCCGGGCTTGGCTCCGGCCTGGGTCAGGAAGAAGGCCCCGAACTGGGCGTTGACCAGCGGGGTGAGCTCGCTCAGGATCAGGTCGGCGACCTCGACCAGGTCGCGGTGGCCCTGCATCAGGGAGGCGATGCGGGCGAGGTTGGACTCCAGCCAGTCCTTGGCGCGGGTGGTCTCGCGCAGGTTGGTCACCATGAGGTTGACGTTGTGCTTGAGCTCGGCGACCTCGCCCTGCGCCTCGACCGAGACGGCCCCGGACATATCGCCCTGGGCGACGGCGGAGGCGACCTCGGCGATGGCCCGCACCTGGGTGGTCAGGTTCAGGGCGAGCTCGTTGACGCCGGTGGTCAGCCGCTTCCAGGTGCCGTAGACCGCCTCGACGCGGGCCTGGCCGCCCAGCCGGCCCTCGCTGCCGACCTCGCGGGCGACCCGGGTGACCTCGGAGGAGAACGAGGAGAGCGTGTCGACCATCGTGTTGATGGTGGTCTTCAGCTCCAGGATCTCGCCGCGCGCGTCCACGTCGATCTTCTTGGACAGATCGCCTTGGGCGACCGCGGTGGCGACCTGCGCGATGTTGCGGACCTGGGAGGTCAGGTTGGCCGCCATGAAGTTGACGTTGTCCGTGAGGTCCTTCCAGACGCCGGAGACGCCCGACACCTGGGCCCGGCCGCCGAGCTGGCCCTCGGTGCCGACATCGCGGGCCACCCGGGTGACCTCGTCGGCGAACGCCCGCAGCTGCTCGACCATGGTGTTCACGGTGTCCTTCAGCTCCAGGATCTCGCCCCGGGCGTCCACCGTGATCTTCTTCGACAGGTCGCCGTTGGCCACCGCCGTGGTCACCTGGGCGATGTTGCGCACCTGCGAGGTCAGGTTCAGGGCCATGAAGTTGACGTTGTCGGTGAGCTCTTTCCACACCCCCGAGACCCCGCGGACCTGCGCCTGGCCGCCGAGGTTGCCCGCGGTACCCACCTCGCGGGCCACCCGGGTCACCTCGTCCGCGAACGCGGAGAGCCGGTCCACCATCGTGTTGATCGTCGACTTCAGCTCCAGGATCTCGCCCTTGGCCTCCACTGTGATCGTCTTGCTCAGGTCTCCCTCCGCCACGGCGGTGGCGACCTGGGCGATGTTGCGGACCTGGGAGGTCAGGTTGTCCGCCATGAAGTTGACGTTCTCGGTGAGGTCCTTCCAGACCCCCGAGACCCCGCGCACCTGCGCCCGGCCGCCCAGCTCACCCTCGGTGCCCACCTCGCGGGCCACCCGGGTCACCTCGTCCGCGAACGCGGAGAGCTGGTCGACCATCGTGTTGACGGTGCTCTTCAGCTGGAGGATCTCGCCCCGGGCGTCCACCGTGATCTTCTGCGACAGGTCGCCGTTGGCCACCGCCGTGGTCACCTGGGCGATGTTGCGCACCTGCGAGGTCAGGTTGGACGCCATGAAGTTGACGTTGTCCGTGAGGTCCTTCCAGACCCCCGAGACCCCGCGCACCTGCGCCCGGCCGCCCAGCTCACCCTCGGTGCCCACCTCGCGGGCCACCCGGGTCACCTCGTCCGCGAACGCCCGCAGCTGGTCGACCATCGTGTTCACGGTCAGCTTGAGCTCCAGCAGCTCGCCGGTGGTCTCGACGGTCACCTGCCGGGTGAGGTCGCCCCGCGCCACCGCCGTGGTCACCGCGGCGATGTCCCGCACCTGTGCGGTCAGCCGCGACGCCATGGTGTTGACGGCCTCGGTGACCTCGCGCCAGTCGCCGGACAGCCCCTGGACCTTCGCCCGGCCGCCGAGCCTGCCCTCGGTGCCGACCTCGCGGGCGACCCGGGTCAGCTCGCCGGTGAACAGCGACAGCTGGTCCACCGTCCGGTTGACGCCGCGCCCCAGCCGGCGCAGATCGCCGCGCAGCTGACGGTTGCCGTCGTGCAGGTCCACCCGTTTGGTCAGATCGCCCGCGGCGACCGCGTCCAGCACCTGCGTGGCGTTCGAGACCGGGCCGGTGAGCGCGTCCACCAGCTGGTTCGCCGCTTCCACGCTCGTCGCCCAGGCGCCTTGGCCGGGGCTGGCCGTGATCCGCTCGTCCAGCCTGCCCTGCCGTACCACCTCGCGGCGCACCCGCTGCAGCTCCGAGGCCAGGTGAGCGTTCCGGGCGGCCAGTTGGTTGAACGCTCCGGCCATCTCGCCGAGCGTGCCCTCTTCCGAGCCGTTGGCGCGTACGGAGAAGTCACCGTCGCACAACGCCTGCATCGCCCCCAGCAGGGACCGCAGCCCTGCCGCGCTCACCCGCTCCTCGCCCGGCGCGAAGCCCGGGAGCTCTGATCGGATACCTATGGGGGTGGGGTTATTCGCCATGACATCGTCTCTTAAAGATCGATTCGCACGCCTGTGCCTGTCATAATATGGCACCTAAATGCCTTAATCGCCCCAAAACGGCAGGAGCAGCAGGTGGGAGCTTTGCTTCCTCTTTCGCAGGAGTCCGTCGCGCGGACCACGCTGCCCGGAACCGTGGGGGCGCCCGCCGCGGCGCGCGCGTTCGTCCGCACCACCCTCACCGGACCGGGCGCGGCGGCGGTCCTGGGGCCGCAGCCCCTCGGCGACCGGCTGACCGAGGACGCCGTACTCCTGGTCAGCGAGCTGGTCACCAACGCCGTCCTGCACGCGGGCACCGAGATCGAGGTCATCTGCCGGCTCCAGGCCTCGCACCCGGGCGTCGTCGTCGAGGTGACGGATCTCCACCCCGCCAGCGCGGTCTACGGCGGTCAGGACACCGGGCGCCGCGGCCGCGGCCTCCAGCTGATGGGCGCGCTCGCCGAGTCCTGGGGCGTGACCTACCACCGCACCAGCAAGGCGGTGTGGTTCCGGCTGGACGCCGTGCCGGCGGAGACGGCGGCCGCCGCGGTCCCGGCCGACGCGGTGGGCGGCGAGGTGCGCTTCGCCAAGGCCCTCGCCCCGGCCGCGCCGATGCGCCGCCCCCGCGGCGCCACCGGGTGGGTCGACCGCGGCGGGCCCTCGTTCCTCGCGGAGGCCAGCGAACTCCTCGCCGGACAGCTCGACGAGAACATGGTCGCCGCCCTCGCCGGACAGCTCCTCGTACCCCGGCTCGCCGACTGGTGCGCGGTGTGGCTGAGGACCAAGGGCGAGCGGCTGCGGCTCTCCCGCGTCTGGCACAGCGACGAGCGCCAGAACGACGCGCTCCGGCTGGCGCTGGAGAGCCATCCGCCGCCGACGGGCCTCGACCCGTCGGGCACCCCCTGGCCCTGGCCCCAGCCCGCGGACGGCCGTGGCGCGGGCGGGGCCGCGCTGGCCTTCCCGCTGCTGGCCCAGGGCGGCAGCCACGGGGTGCTGCTGCTGGGCCGGGCGGGCGTGCCCCAGCTGACCGAGGGCGTGGCGCGGCTGTCGGGCGATGTGGCGCGGCGGGTCGCCCAGGCCGTGGCCACCGCCCGGCGGTACACCCGGCAGGCAACCATCAGCCGGGCGCTCCAGCGCCGACAGCTGCCCGTCTCCCTCGCCCACATCCCGGGCGTCGACACGGCGATCGTCTACGAGCCGCACGGCGAGGGCCAGACCGTCGGCGGCGACTTCTACGACCTGTTCCCGATGGGCAGCCGCCGCTGGTGCTTCCTGCTGGGCGACGTATGCGGCAGCGACCCGGAGGCGATGTCGGTGACCGGCCTGGCCCGCCATCTGGTCCGGCTGCTGGCCCGCGAGGGCCACGGCGTCGAGTCGGTGCTCTTCCGGCTGAACCAGGCGCTGGTGGAAGAGGGCGCGGAGGCGGTGGCGGTCGGCGGCGAGCAGGCCCGGCCGCGCTTCCTGAGCCTGCTGTACGGGGAGCTGGAGCCCGACCCGGCCACCGGCACCGCCCGCTGCACCCTGGCCAGCGCCGGGCACCCGCTGCCGCTGCGGCTGACCGCCGACGGCTCGGTGGTCACCGCGGGCAGCTCTCAGATGCTGCTGGGCATCGACGAGGGCGCCGAGTTCCAGGCCGACACCTTCGACATCGCGCTCGGCGAGACGCTGCTGTGCGTCACCGACGGGGTGACCGAGCGGCGCAGCGGCAACCGGCAGCTGGACGACGACGACGGCCTCGCCGACATCCTGCGGGGGTGCGCGGGCCTGGGCGCCAAGGCGGTGGCGGAACGGGTCCGGCGCGCCGCCCATGACTTCGGCCCCGAGCCGATCGACGACGACCTCGCGGTGCTCGTGCTCGAAGCGGTGCGGGTGCAGCCGGTGCCGCTGTAGACGGGGCTGGTACAGGCGGTGCCGGTGCGGCGCCCGGGACCTTCTCCGCCGACCCGCGCGCTGCGGGCTACTCGCCCAGGCCCGCCAGGTCGCGCAGCCGCCGGGCCTGCGCGGCGCGCTCGGCGGCGCGCTGCTCCTCGTACGTCCGCTCCCCCACCCCGCGCAGCAGCGCCTTGGTCTCGATCACGGCGTCGCGGGGCGCGGCCAGCAGTACCGCCGCCAGGTCCCGGACCGCGGCGTCCAGTTCCGCGGCGGGTACGACCAGGTTGGCCAGGCCGGTGCGCTCGGCCTCCTCGGCGTGGACGAAGCGCCCGGTCAGACAGATTTCCAGCGCTCGGGCGTAGCCCACGAGGGAGACCAGCGGATGGGTGCCGGTGAGGTCGGGGACCAGCCCGAGGCTGGTCTCGCGCATCGCGAACTGCGCGTCGTCCGCGCAGACCCGCAGATCACAGGCCAGGGCCAGTTGGAAGCCCGCGCCGATGGCATGGCCCTGGACGGCGGCGACGGAGACGATGTCGTGCCGACGCCACCAGGTGAACGCCTCCTGATATCCGGCGATGACGGCGTCCAGCTCCGTGTCGGAGCGGCGGGCCAGCTCGGGGAAGGACGGCTCGCCGTCGAACCCCTCGGGTGTGAACGCCTGCCGGTCGAGCCCCGCGGAGAAGGACTTGCCCTCGGCGCGCAGCACCACCACCCGCACGCTGCCCGGCAGCGCCCGTCCGGCCTCGGCCAGGGCCCGCCAGGTCGCGGGCGACTGGGCGTTCCGCTTGTCGGGGTTGGTCAGGGTCACCGTGGCGACCGCGTCATCAGCGGTGAGGTGAACGCCGTCCTTGTCCAGCAGGGTCACAGAAGCCTCCGGTGGGTGCGGTCACGACTAAGTGACTGCACAGTAACCACCCGGCCGACGGTCCGATCAACCGGGTGGTACCGCTCACTCACCGGTACGACGCACCTGGGGTGTCAGGCCGATGTTGCGGCCTTCTTGCCCCGCGTCGCTCCACCGCGACCACGCAGGGCCACGCCTGACTCACTGAGCATCCGGTGGACGAATCCGTAGGAACGGCCGGTCTCTTCGGCCAGCGCCCGGATGCTCGCACCGGAGTCGTACTTTTTCTTCAGGTCTGCCGCGAGCTTTTCGCGCGCGGCGCCGGTCACCCGGCTGCCCTTCTTCAGAGTCTCGGCCACCCGTGCCTCCTCATGGGAAGTGCGCTCTGGACTCTCATGATCACCCCTAGGCGGCTTCCTGGCCACCCATTCGGCAAGGTCTGTGGAGGAAGCCTTCCCCGAATTGATGGGGTGATCGTCCCCGGAATTAAAGATTCCGCAGGCAGTCGCCCTTAAAAACGGTCCACATGGTGGACGAACCGGCAGGTCAGGCCGTGGGTGGGCGTGACCCCACCACCGCACGCCGGCGCGCGGCACGCTTCATGCGCCGGTCGCTGACGACGCGCCGCGGTACCAGCCGTTCTCACTCAGATGAAGGATCACGCCTAGGCCGAATGATCTATGGCGAATGATCTACGACGCGCGGACCGGAAGCGGATCAGGCGAGCGCGACGAGGTCCGCGTAGTCCTCGCCCCACAGGTCCTCGACGCCGTCCGGCAGCAGAATGATCCGCTCCGGCTGCAGGGCGTCGACCGCGCCCTCGTCGTGGGTCACCAGCACCACCGCGCCCGTGAAGGTGCGCAGCGCGCCGAGGATCTCCTCGCGGCTGGCCGGGTCGAGGTTGTTGGTGGGCTCGTCGAGCAGCAGGACGTTGGCCGAGGAGACCACGAGCGTGGCCAGCGCGAGCCGGGTCTTCTCGCCGCCGGACAGCACGCGCGCCGGCTTGTCGACGTCGTCGCCGGAGAAGAGGAAGGACCCCAGCGTCTTGCGGATGTCCACGAGGTCGAGATCGGGGGCGGCCGAGCGCATGTTCTCCAGGACCGTGCGGTCCGGGTCCAGCGTCTCGTGCTCCTGTGCGTAATAGCCGAGCTTCAGACCGTGGCCGGGGGTGACCTGCCCGGTGTCCGGCTTCTCGACCCCGGCCAGCAGCCGCAGCAGGGTCGTCTTGCCCGCGCCGTTGAGCCCCAGGATGACCACCCGCGAGCCCCGGTCGACGGCCAGGCCGACATCGGTGAAGATCTCCAGCGAGCCGTACGACTTGGACAGGCCCTCGGCGGCCAGGGGCGTCTTGCCGCACGGGGCGGGGTCCGGGAAGCGGAGCTTGGCGACCTTGTCGGCCTGCCGCACCGCTTCGAGGCCCGACAGCAGCTTCTCCGCGCGACGGGCCATGTTCTGCGCGGCCACCGTCTTGGTGGCCTTGGCGCGCATCTTGTCCGCCTGGGAGTTGAGCGCCGCGGCCTTCTTCTCCGCGTTGGCCCGCTCCCGCTTGCGGCGCTTCTCATCGGCCTCGCGCTGGGCCTGGTAGAGCTTCCAGCCCATGTTGTAGACGTCGATCACCGAGCGGTTGGCGTCCAGGTAGAAGACCTTGTTGACTACCGTCTCGACCAGGTCCACGTCGTGGGAGATGACGATGAAGCCGCCGCGGTAGGTCTTCAGGTAGTCCCGCAGCCAGATGATGGAGTCGGCGTCGAGGTGGTTGGTCGGCTCGTCCAGGAGCAGGACGTCGGAGTCCGAGAAGAGGATCCGGGCCAGCTCGACCCGGCGGCGCTGACCGCCGGAGAGCGTATGCAGGGGCTGGCCGAGCACGCGGTCGGGCAGCCCGAGGCTGGCGGCAATGGTCGCGGCCTCCGCCTCGGCGGCGTAACCGCCCTTGGTGAGGAACTCGGTCTCCAGCCGCTCGTACTTCTTCATCGCGCGCTCGCGGGTGGCGCCCTTGCCGTTCGCCATCCGGTCCTCGTTCTCGCGCATCTTGCGGAGCACGGAGTCCAGCTCGCGGGCGGAGAGGATGCGGTCGCGCGCGAGCACATCGAGGTCGCCGGTGCGCGGGTCCTGCGGCAGATAGCCGACCTGGCCGGAGCGGGCGATGGTGCCGGAGGCCGGGATGCCCTCACCGGCCAGGCACTTGGTGAGGGTGGTCTTGCCCGCGCCGTTGCGCCCGACGAGGCCGATGCGGTCGCCCTTGGCGACGCGGAAGGAGGCGGACTCGATGAGGACACGAGCGCCGGCGCGCAACTCGATGCCGGAGGCGGTGATCACGGGAATTACTCCAGGGCAGGGTGGACGGCGGGACGGACGGGCGAAAAGAGGCCGACGCCGTCTAATGCGCGAGGAGAATTGCCATGCGATTAGTTTAGCGGGGCCCGCAAGAGCTTTTTCCCGGCCGGCCCGGGCCCGCTCAGGCGCCGCCCGTGTGGACCTGGAAGGCCGCGCGGCGCACCGCCTTGGCCAGGGCCGGGTCGGGGTGGGCGGCGGCCAGCGCGACGAGGACCTGCACGGTGCGGGGGTGGCCCACGGCCCGTACCTCCTCGAGCAGCGCCGGGACCGTGCCCTGCACGGCGGACTCCAGGTGGCGCACGAGCATCGGGCTCTCACCGTGGTCGGAGATGGCGGCGGCCGTGTCCACCCACAGCCAGGTGGCCTCCTCGCGGGTGAGCACGTCCAGCGCGTCCTCCGGGTCCGCCCCCTCGTGCTCGGCCAGCCACAGCAGCGCGTACGGGCGCAGCGCGGACTCGTCGACCACGGCCCGCACGGTGGGCTCAGCGGGCGCTCCGACGACGCGCAGCGCCTCGAAGGCGAGCCCGCGCAGCAGCGCGTCGTCGCCGCGGGCCGCCTCGATGAGCTCGGTGACGGCGCTGCCGACGGGGCGGGCGGCGAGCCAGGCCCGGTACTCGGCGCGGGCCGGGCCCGGGGTCAGGCCCGCACAGCCGCGCAGCATGTCCGCGGCGGGCTGCTCGATGTTCCCGGCGGGGCTCTGGGCGGCGACGCAGATCTGCTCCAGCTTGACCCACACCGCCCAGTTGCCGAGCGCGCTGAGCACGGCCTCCCGCTGCCCCTCTCCGGCCTCCTGGGAGCCGTCCAGCACCACGAGCGCGCCCACGGAGGCGAGCGCGTCCAGGGCCCAGTCGAGCAAGCTCTCCAGGGAGTCCGCGGCACCCGGCGCCCCGGCGGGCGGGGTGTCGTCGGGGCCGTGGGCGGCCGCGGGGCCGTACGGCACCTCGCACCGCTCGGTGCGCAGCTCGGCGACGCGCTGCTGGAGCATGTCCAGGAGCGTCGCGACCTGCACCGGACCGGCCGACAGCTGGAGCAGGGACAGCAACTGCGGCAGCGCCTCGACGACCTCGGCGACCGCCGTGGGCTCGGCCGTGGCGGGGGCCGGGCGGGCCAGGGACCAGGCGTCGAGCAGCGCGACCCAGCCGCGCAGCACCGCGCTGTCGTCACGGTCCCAGGCGCGCAGCCGCCAGCCGGGGCGGGCGATGCCGCCGTGCAGCTCGATCAGGCCGACCAGGCGGGCCCGGTCCCAGTCGGCCCGGATCTGTTCAGGGGGGACTCCCAGGGCGGCGGCGGCCTCGGCGACGGCCTCGGCGGGGAGCACACCCGGCACGCCGTGCCGGCTCGCTGCCCAGCGGGCGATCTGTACGGCCCCGGCAAGTCCCGACCTGGCCTGCCGGGCGAGCTCCGTGGGTGGCGGAGTGCCCTCGGGCGGGCGGGGCGTCGGTCGGGAGCCTCGGTTCGGCACAACCCGGCGGGCTGTGGCCATCGGCCGCTGGCGGACGAGTCTGAGCCGGGAGTCGCGCGGAGTACGGGACGTCACGTGAGCAGTCTCGCCCGTGACGGCCCGAAAGCCCAATCGGCACCCGTACGGCGGTTGCCCGCGCCGGTCGCGAATGCAGCCGGCTGCCGCCGCGTGGTCGACCGTCGACAGGGGCTGTAGCGCCCCGGTGGGGGAGAGGCGAGCCCTGGAAAACGGGGGCGCGCATTACATCAGCGGCGTCAGAAAGCGGCTCAGCATGTCTTCGTACCCTTCCGGGTCGGCATTCCACATCGCGGCGTGCGGGGCGTGGCGGACCGGATGAAGGGTGACCAGTTCCGAGTGGCGCTCGGCGAGTTCGCGCGAGGCGTCCCACGGGGCGACGGTGTCGTCCGGGCCGTGCATGATCAGCGTCGGCGCCTTCAGCCCGTCCAGGTCGGCCATGGCGGCCTGCCGCATGAGCCGGCCCCCGTGCAGTCCGGCCCGCCCCTCGGCGGCCCGTACCGCGAGCGGCAGCAGCGCGGAGGGGATGCGCCGGGCCGAGGCGAGCGCCCGCAGGGTGGCCTGCCAGTCGAGCACCGGGGAGTCCAGGACGAGTCCGCTGATCCGGTCCCGCAGCGCGGAGGCCGCGGCGGCGCGCAGGGCCATGGTGGCGCCGGTGGACCAGCCGTACAGGATGACGCTCTCCGCGCCGTGGCGCACCGCGTAGCGGATCGCGGCGTCCAGGTCGCGCCACTCGGTCTCGCCGAGGTGTCCGATGCCGTCCTCGGGGCGGGGGGCGCCCGGGTCGCCGCGGTAGGCGATGTCGAGCAGCGGGAACCGCCGCTTGTGCAGGAACGGCATGAGCACCATGGGGTGCTCGCGGGTGGTGCCGAGGCCGTGCACGGTGATCACCCAGGCGGAGCGGTCGCCGGGTATGAACCAGGCGGGCAGCTCGCCCAGTTCGCCGGGCACGTCGACGTCGGCGTGGTCGATCCCGAGCGCGCCCCGCGGATCCCCGATGTGCACCTGCGGGGTGAGGCGGACGCGGGTGCCCGGGGCCAGGGTGCCGTAGGTCCCCCGTTCCAGGCGGCGGACCACGCAGTCCGCGGGGTGCGGGGCGTCCTCGATGACGGGTCCGACGACGGCGTGGCAGGCGGCGCCCGCGAGGCCGTAGGTGCCCGGGCGCAGCGAGGCGAGGCTGCGGGTGAGGGTGATCCGGCCGGCCTCGGTGGCGTGCACGGTGAGCCGCGGGTCGTGCGGCAGCGGCCGGCCGGGGCCCGGTTTCAGGGCAGCGTCGCTGGCGTACCGCCCGGCCGCCACCGCGGCCGCGCCGACACTGAGCATCGTGGTGGCGGCCACAACCGCCTTCGTCCGCAGGTGCATCCCTCTCAGTGTGAGCGGCGAGGCCGCCGCGGGCCAGTGGGCGTGCCCGGCCGGGTGATCGCCCCGTCTATCCGGGGGCCAGGACCTGCGATGTCGTGCCGTGTCCGGTCAGCCTGCCTCCTTCCAGGACGTGGACGGTGTCGGTGTACTTCGCGACGAGGTGCTTTTCGTGGCTGACCAGCACCACGGCCGTGCCGTGCCGCTCGCGCAGGGTCCGCAGGAGCTCCATGACGGCCCGCGAGGTGTCGGGGTCGAGGGCGCTGGTGATCTCGTCGCAGAGCAGATAGTCCGGTTCGGTGGCCAGGGCGCGGGCGAGGGCCACGCGCTGGCGCTGCCCGCCCGACAGCTCGGCGGGGTAGCGCGTGGCGTGGTCGGCGGGAAGGCCGACGCCCTCGAGGAGTTCGGCGACACGGTCGGCTCGCTGGGCGCGGCCGAGCCCCAGGTGGGTGCGCAGGGGGCGGGCGAGGGCGGCGCCGACGGTGCGGGCGGGGTTGAGGGTGTCGAGCGGGTTCTGCGGGACGAGCTGGATCCGCTGCTGCTGGCCGCGGGAGCGTGCGCGGGCCTTCGGGGGCAGGGGGGCGCCGTCGAGGGTGATGCGGCCCGCGTCGGGGGGCGCCAGGCCCGCGAGGGCGCGCAGCAGGGTGGTCTTGCCGGACCCGGACGGTCCGATGATGCCGGTGGCGGTTCCGGGCGCCAGGGTGAAGCCGACCCCGTCCAGGACGCGGTGGGTGGTGCGGCCGGTCCGGTAGGCGACGGTGATGTTGTCGGCGGCCAGGCCGGGCCCCGCGGTGGTCGCGGGCCGGGGCCGGCGGGGCGTGGGGACGGCGGCGGTGGCAGTGGGTGCGGCGGTGGCAGTGGGTGCGGCGGTGGCAGTGGGTGCGGTGGGTGCGGCCAGCGCGACAGTGTGGTCGGCGCAGGCCGTGACGAGTTCGGGGTCGTGGCAGGCCATGAGGATGGCCAGGCCGCGGGTGGCGGCGAGATGGCGCAGCAGCTCACCGATGTCGCCGCGCAGGTCCGTATCGAGGCCGGCGGTCGGCTCGTCCAGGAGGAGCAGCCGCGGGTTGCGGGCCAGGGCGCGGGCGAGGGCGACACGGCGCTGCTGTCCGCCGGACAGGGCGGTGGGGCGCCGGTCGGGCAAACCGCCGTCCGTGGGCAGGTGGCATTCGGCCAGGAGATCGAGCACCTGCCGCGGGCCGGGGTCGGCGGCGGTCTCGGCGACCAGGCGGCGGACGGTCATCCACGGGTTGAGGGCCGAGCCGGGGTCCTGGCCGACGTAGGCGAGGTGGGTACGGCGCAGCCGGGCCAGGGCGGACGGCTCGAGACGGAGGATGTCGTGGCCGAGGACGGTGACGTCACCGTCCGCGACGGCACCCGCGGGCAGATGGCCGAGGAGCGCCTTGAGCAGGGTGGTCTTGCCCGACCCCGAGGGGCCGGTCAGAGCGGTGATCTGCCCCGGTTCGAGGGTGAGGTCGGCACGGGGCAGCAGGTGGGGACCGCCGGGGATACGGACGCTCAGGCCCACGGCCCATGCCAGGGGCGTGCGGGCAGCCTGCGGCGGGCCGGGGGGTGCGGACACGGGCTCCGGGCCGGCGGGGTGGGTCATCGGGAGGTCACCGCCTTGGTTCGGCCGCGGGAGGTTCGGCCGCGGGGGGTGAGGGCGGAGGCCGCGAGGTTGACGCTGATGGCGAGCGTGGCGATGGCCAGGGCGGGGGCGAGGACGGCCAGCGGGTTGAGGAGGATGCCGGGAGAGTTCTCACGGATCATCAAGGCCCAGTCGGCGTCCGGTGGTTGGGGACCGAGCTGGAGGAAGGCGGCGGTGGAGATGACGTAGACGGCTTCGACGAACCGCAGTCCGAAGAGCGCCAGGACGGTGGAGCGCAGATTCGGCAGGACCTCGCACAGGGCGAGGTAGACGGTCGACTCCCCGCGGGTGACGGCGGCATCGACGTAGCCGGCCGAGGCGAGGGGTGCGGCGGCGGAGGCGACGACACGGACCGCGTACGGGATGCCCAGCGCGGTGGCGGCGGCGATGACCGGCCAGCGGCCGCCGTCCGGCCAGGCCAGGGCGATGAGCATGATGCCCAGGACCGGTGGCAGGAGGATGGCGATGTCCGCGGTGCGCTCCACAGCCCGGCCGAGGGCGGGCCGCAGCGCGGAGACGCAGCCGATGAGGGCGGCCAGGGCGGTGACGACGACGGCCACCAGGAGGGCGCCGCCGATGAGGGCGGTGCCGCCGTGCAGCAGCCGGGACAGAACGTCGCGACCGAGCAGGTCGCCGCCCAGGGGCCCGCCGTCGCCCGCGGTGGCGTACGGCGCGGTGGTGGGCACCTCGATGGGGTGCGGCGCGAGCCGGGGCCCGGCCAGGGCGAGGGTGACCAGGGTGAGCGCGGGGGTGATCCGGAGCGACAAGCCGCGTGGACCGCGAACCGCGGACGTCCGGGGCGGGGCGGCGCCCGTGGTGGTGGTCATCGGGGGGCTCCCACGGTCTTGGCGCGGATCAGGTCGGCGCCGAGGAGGACGAGGCTGATGGCCGCTCCGGCGAGGGTGACGACGCCGGCGATCAGCGGGGTGTCCCGGCCGGCGACGGCGTTGGCCAGAATGGTGCCGACGCCGGGGTAGTTGAACAGGGTCTCCACCACGACGGTGCCGCCCAGGAGCATGCCGGTGGAGGTGGCGAAGCCGGTGGCGATCACGGGGAGCGCGCCGGGCAGGGCGTGCCGGAAGAGGATCTGCCAGGTGGGCAGTCCGTCGAGGCGGGCGGCCTCGACATGGGGGGTGGCGGCCTGGTCGGCGAGCGCGCCGCGCACGATATGGGTGTTCCAGCCGGTCTGCGGGATGACCAGGGCGAGGACCGGCATGATCAGCATGGTCCAGGTGGCGGGGCGGCCGTCGGCCCCGGCGACGGTGACCGCGGGCAGCCAGCCGGTCCACAGCGACAGGGTCAGGATCAGGGCGACGGCGACGACGAACTCGGGGAGCGCGAAGGCGGAGGTCGCGGTGTGGCCGATGATCCGGTCCGTCAGCCGTCCGGGGCGTGCGGCGGCCCAGCAGCCCAGGGCCAGCGACGCGGCCACCGTGACGGCGAGCGCCGTCAGGGCGAGGACGAGGGTGTTGGGAAACGGGTCGGCGAGCAGGTCGGCGACCTTCTGCCCGCGGGCGGAGGTGCCCAGGTCACCGGTGGGCAGGGCGGTCATCCAGTCGAGGAAGCGTTCCCACAGGGGCCGGTCCAGGCCGAGCAGATGGCGGCGGGCCTCGATGTCGGCGGCGCTGTCCCCGCGTTCCGAGGTCGCGCCGGCCGCGTCCCCCGGCAGCGCTTCGACCGCGATGAAGACCGCGGCGAGCAGGATGGCCAGCATCAGGACCCGGCGGGCGAGCACGGCCCCGATGCGCCAGAGGAGGGCGCCCGGGCGACGCGGCGCGGTGGCCGCCCCCATGGCGGGGGCGGCCACCGCGTCCTTGGCGGGGGTGGGTGTCAACGCAGCCACGCGCTCTGGAGCTGGACGCGGCCGTAACCGGCCAGAGTGGGCAGGCCCCGCACCTTGGCGGCGGCCAGGTCGATGCCGTCGGCCATGCCCCACAGCAGATACCCGGACTTGTCGTGCTCGATCTGCTGCAGCCCGGCCAGGGCCTCGGCGCGCGCGGCCTCGTCCGCGGTGCCGATGACCTCGCGGTACGAGGCGTCGAACTCCTTGTCGTCGAAGGCCGCCTCGTTCTGGCCGGCCTCGCTGACCAGGGTCTTGGAGGCGAAGAAGACGACGGAGTCGTTGGTGCCCCAGTAGGTGGTGTAGAGGTCGCCCTTGAGCCAGGTCTTCTCGTAGAAGGCGCCGGACTCCTGCTTCACCACATCGATCTTGATTCCGGCCTCGCGGGCCTGGGCCTCGAAGAGGGTCGCGGACTCGGCGAGCCCGGAGATGTCCTCGGTGGTGATGAGCTTGTACCTCTTCGTGAGGTCGAACTCTGCCTCGGCGAGCAGCTTCTTGGCCCGGTCCAGGTCCCGCTCGCGCTGCGGGATGTTTTTGGCGTAGTGCGGATCGCCGGTGCCCATGATGTCGTTGGCGACGGTGCCGTAGCCGGAGAGGACCTGCTTGACCATGGCGTCGCGGTCGACGACCAGGCGCAGCGCCTCGCGGACCTTCGGGTCGGCGAAGGGGCCGTCCTTGGCACGCATCACGATCGGCATCGCCATGTCGTTGGGGCGGCGTATGACCTGGAGGTCCTGGCGGCTCTTGGCGGTGCGGGCGGCGACGGCCCCGGCGTTGGAGGCGAGGTCGATCTGGCCGGCCAGCAGGGCGTTGGCCATGGCCTGGGGGGTTTCGAACATGGTGATCTCGACGGCGTCGAGGTGGACCGTGCCGCCGTACCACTTGTCGTTGCGGACCAGGCGGGCGTTGCCCCCGCGATACCACTCCAGCTTGAACGGGCCGGTGCCGGGCGCCTTCTCCAGGGCCTTGTCCGGAGTGTCCTTCTTCAGCACGAAGGTCGTCAGCCGGGTCAGCAGGGGCAGTTCGGCGTTGGCGTAGTCGGAGACCAGGACGACCGTGTCGGCGCCCTCGGCCTTGATGTTCGCGGCCTTGATGCCGGGCAGACGCGCCGCGCCCGAGGGGGTGTCGCGCAGCCGGCGCAGGGACCAGACGACATCCTCGGCCGTGACCGGGCTGCCGTCGTGGAAGGTGGCGCCCTTGGCGAGCTTGAACTTCCAGGTCTTCAGGTCGGCCGAGTGCCCCCAGGACGCCGCGAGCCGGGGTGCGGTGTTGGGCTCGGCTGCCGGGACGGTAAGGGTGTCGTAGACGAGGGCGAGGATCAGGTAGTCGCTCTCGTTGCCCTGGGTGCCATGGGGGTCGCGGGTGATGGCGCCGGCCCGCCCCAGGGCGCCGACCCGCAGGGTGCCGCCCTTCTTCGGCTTCTCGGACCCGGACCCGGGACTGGCCGAGGTGTCGCCGCCCGAGGAGCACGCGGCCAGCGCGGCACCCGCACCCAGGGCTCCACCGGACCAAAGGAGTTGGCGCCTGTTGATATACACGTACGTCCTCGATCCACGCGGTTGGCACAGCTGCTTAGGTTTGCCTACCCTAATTCCCGCCGATCTTGCAACCATGCACGAATCGACGAACCGCTCACCACACGCCGCAGGAGCCGGTACGCGCCATGCTCTCCACCCTCCTGCGGGACAGCCGGGCCCTGGCGGCCCTCGCCGTCCCGCTCATCCTCACCCAGCTCGCCCAAGTCGCCCTGACCACCACCGACACCGTGATGATGGGCCTGCTCGGCACCGAGGAACTCGCCGCCGGCGGCCTGGCGATCGTGGTCTTCAACCAGCTGCGCACCATGGGCGTCGGGCTGATCACCTCCGTGGGCAACCGGGTCGCGGCTGCGGCCGCCCGGGCGGAGCAGACGGCGGAGCGGGCCGTGGAGAGGGCGGCGGATAGGGCGGTGGACCCCTCGCCCAGGGAAGCGGCCGAGGACGAGATCCGCGGCACCGTACGCGCGAGCATGGCCGTGGCCACTGGCGCCGGCCTCGCGGGCGCGGTGCTCATGGTGCTCATCGGCCAGGTCCTGACCCTCCTCGGCCAGGACGCCGCCGTCGCCGAACGCACCCAGAGCATGCTCGCAGCCCTCGCCCCCGGTCTGCTGCCCTGCCTGTGGTTCCAGGCCGTCCGCCAGTTCACCGTCGGTATGCGCCGCCCTCAGGCGCTGCTCCAGATCACCATCGCCTCCGTCGCCGTCAACGCCGGACTCAACTGGGTCCTCATCCACGGCACCTGGGGCCTGCCCCGGCTCGGCCTGACCGGCGTCGGCGTCGCCACCTCCACCGTCTACCTGCTGACCTTCCTGGCCCTGTACGCGGCGGCACGGCGGGACGAGGAACTGGCCCCGCTGCTCAGCCTGAACCCGGCCAAGGCCGACCCGGCCACCGTCAAGCGCCTCATAGGCCTCGGCGTCCCCATCGCCGCGACCTACGGCTCCGAGGCCGGATTCTTCTCCCTCACCGCCCTGATGGCCGGTTCCTTCGGCCCTGACGCGCTCGCCGCACACACCGCGGTCAACCAGCTCGTCTACATCGTCTTCCAGGTCGCCGTCGGCCTCTCCCACGCGGCCTCCATCAACGTCAGCCGCGAACTCGCCCTCGGCCGCCGCGACAACGCCCGCCGCATCAAGAACACCGCGCTCGCCTGCGCCGCCGCCGTCATGGCCGCCGTGGCCGTCGGCTATCTCACCCTGCCCCGGCTCATCCTCGCCCCGTTCCTCGACGGCAGCTCGGGACGGGCCCTGACCATCGCCACCCACCTGCTGATCGTCACCGCGTTCCTGCAGTTCTTCGACTGCGCGCAGAACATCGGGGTCGGACTGTTGCGCGGGCTCGACGACACGAAGAGCGGCTTCCGCATCACCCTCATCGGCTACTGGGCCGTCGGCCTGCCCGCCTCCTGGGCCCTGGCCTTTCCCGCGGGCCTGGAGACCCTCGGCGTCTGGCTGGGCCTCCTCGGCGGCCTCGCCACCACCGCCGCCCTCCTTCTGCGCCGCTACACCACCGCGCTCGACCAGCACGTGACGGGCGAGGCCACCACCGCCCCGGCCTAGGCCTGGCCCAGGCACTGTCGGGGCCTGAGGCTCAGGGCTCAGGGCTCAGGGCTCAGGGCTCAGGGCTCAGGGCTCAGGGCTCAGGGCTCAGGGCTCAGGGCTCAGCGGGGCTGGCCGTAGCCGGTGAGCTTGTCCGCGACGCGCCGCAGCTCGCCGGGCGAGAGCAGGGCCGGGGTGTGCCCGGGGACGGCGGCCGCGGTGAGCCAGACCCGGCACATCCACTCCAGCTGGGCCGTCCGGTCGTACGCCTGGTCGAGCGTGGCGCCGTAGACGACGGTGCCGTGGTTGCGCAGCAGACAGCCGGTGCGGTCACGCAGCGCGTCGAGCATCTTCTGGGCCAACTCGTCCGTGCCGTACAGGGCGTAGCCCGCGACGCGCACCGGGCCGCCGAGGGCGCAGGTCATGTAGTGGATCGCGGGGACCTCGTCGACCAGGGTGGAGACCGCGGTGGCGTGCACGGCGTGGGTGTGGACGACGGCCGCGGCGTCGGTGTCGCGGTAGATCGCGAGGTGCATCGGCAGCTCACTGGTGGGGGCCAGCTCCCCGATCACCTGGCGCCCGTCCAGGTCGACGCCGACCGCGTCATCCGGGCCGAGCCGGTCGTACGGGACACCGCTCGGGGTCACCAGGACGGTGTCGCCGACCCTGGCCGAGACGTTCCCCGAGGTGCCGACGACCAGGCCGTCGGCGACCGTCCTGCGGGCCGTCTCCACCACCCGCTCCCAGGCCTCCCGCAGTTCCGGCCGCCCCTCGGCCCCCAGCGGTCGCGTAGTCTCCGGTTCCGGTTCCGGCTTCGTCACGATCCCTCACCTCCGGGCGCCGATCATGGCAGGCGAGCCGTCGTGTGCGCATCAGGGTGGGGCCAAGGGATCTTCGGCGCCGCCTTCCCGCAGGCGCGTCACTCCCGAGCCCACCCCAGTTCACCTTCCGTTCACCCCACGTCCTTACGGTCGTGGGGCACCCTTTGGCTGTCGATCTCGATTTGATTGCCGGGTGTGTGACTCCTCCCCCTCCCCACAGAGGGGGCTTCTCATGTGGCCGCCTCGGCGGTCGCATGACGGCCAAGCCCTGACCGGCACCTTGCGGGTGCACCACAGATTGTAGCGACCTGGTGGCACTGCGTGCCGCCAAGTTCGGGGATCGCATTCCCCCACGAAGGAGTTCGATGGAACACATCACGCTTCTCATTGGGATCGTGATCGTCACGGCCTTGGTGTTCGACTTCACGAACGGCTTCCACGACACGGCCAATGCCATGGCTACCACCATCTCCACGGGTGCTCTCGGTCCCCGGACGGCGGTGGCGATGTCGGCGGTCCTCAATCTCGTCGGCGCGTTCCTCTCCGTGGAGGTCGCCAAGACGATCTCCGGAGGGATCATCGACGAGGACTCCGGAATACGCCCCGAAGTGATCTTCGCGGGTCTGGTCGGGGCGATCCTCTGGAACCTTCTGACCTGGCTCGCCGGACTGCCCTCCAGCTCCTCACACGCCCTCTTCGGCGGCCTCATCGGCGCCACACTGGTCTCCGTCGGCATGGACGGGGTCAACAGCGACAAGATCATCATGAAGGTCCTGATCCCGGCCGTGGCCGCGCCGATCGTGGCCGGGGTCGCCGCCCTGGTCGCGACCCGGCTCACCTACCGGCTGGCCCGCGGCCGCGACGCCCAGGACACCGCGAAGGGCTACCGCGCCGGGCAGATCGCCTCGGCCGCGCTGGTCTCCCTCGCCCACGGCACCAACGACGCCCAGAAGACCATGGGTGTCATCACCCTGGCGCTGATCACCGGCGGTGCGATCGCGCCCGACTCCGACCCGCCGCTGTGGGTCATCGTCTCCGCGGGCCTGGCCATCGCCCTCGGTACGTACCTGGGCGGCTGGCGCATCATCCGCACCATGGGCAAGGGCATCACCGACATCCAGCCGCCGCAGGGCTTCGCCGCCCAGACCGGCGCCGCGACCGTCATCCTCGCCTCCTCCCACATCGGCTTCGCGCTCTCCACCACCCAGGTCTGCTCCGGTTCCGTGATGGGCGCGGGGATCGGCCGCAAGGGCGGTGTGGTGCGCTGGTCCACCGCGGGCCGCATGGTCCTCGCCTGGGTGCTCACCCTGCCCGCCGCGGGCCTCGTCGCGGGCGGCGCGGCGCTGCTGGCGGACCAGGGCGAGTGGGGCGTCACGGCGGTCGCCGTGCTCGCGGTGGCCGCCTGCGCCGGGATCTGGGCGGCCTCGCGCCGCAAGCCCGTCGACCACACCAACGTCAATGACACCAACGAGGCCGCGGTGGCACCGGCCGAGCCGATGGGCGTCGTCACGGCCGCCCTCCAGTCCGTGGCCCCGCCTCCCGCCGGGCCGGTGGCCCCCGCCGCTGCCGCTTCCGTCTCCTCCTCCGTCTCCTCCGCCACCCCGGCAGGCGCCTCCGCGGCCGCCGGCAGCACCAGCTAAGGAAGTAACGCGATGAGCATCGACTGGGCGGCTCTCGGCCAGGTCTTCGGCATCAGCCTCCTGGTGACCGTCGGCTTCGTGGGCGTCTTCACCCTCGGCATCGTCGGCACCTCCCGCAAGCCGCAACAGGCGGAGGCGGGCCCGGACACCACCTCCGCCTCCTCGGCCTCGGCGGGCGCGGCCTTCGGCCCCGCGCGCGCCGGCGCGTACGCCTGCTTCGCGCTGTGCGCGGCGGCGGTGGCGTACGGCATCAGTCTGATCGTGATCTGACCCCGCTCGCCCCATCCACGGCCGCCGGGCCGGAACGCGCCGACCAGCGCGGACCGCCCGGCGGCCGTGCCATGTGCTCCTCGGCACACTCGTGCGGGGTGGGGCATTCGCGAGTTGACGGCCATTCGCGGCCCGTGGTGGACTTCCGGAGCCAAACGGCGGCAGGAGAGGAAGCCGGTGAGAATCCGGCGCGGTCCCGCCACTGTCACCGGGGAGCGCTCTCCCATCGCCTGTACGAGTCACGGCCGTCCACACGGAGGCTGGAAGACCGGGAGAAACGCGGATCCGGGAGCCAGGAGACTCTCACCGCCGGTCACGTCGAGCCAGGGCGCGGACCCTGAGTGAGGACATACCGCCATGCCCGGCACCGCCATGCCGCCGACCTACCCGCGGCCCCTCCGCCACCTCCCGACGCCCCGAGGCAAGACGGCGAACTGATGATGCGTGCCGATCACGCCTCGTACGCGTGCGGCGCCGCTCTCGGCTTTCTCGGCGACCTCGCCATGGGCGATCCGCGCCGCGGCCACCCTGTGGCCGCGTTCGGGCGCGCCGCCCTGGCCGTCGAGCGGCTGCTGTGGCGCGACCACCGCGGATCCGGGGCTCTTTACACCGCGCTGTGCGCGGGTGGCGCGGCCGCGGGCGCCGTCTTGTCGGTGCGCGCGGTACGGGCTTTGGGAGGGCCCGCGGTGGGACGCCCTGCCCCGGGAAGCCCCGCCCTGGAACGCTTGGAACGCCCCGTACCGAGGCACCCCTCCCCCGCCGCGCAGACCATGCTGACCGCCGCCGCCACCTGGGCCGTGCTCGGCGGGACGACGCTGGGCCGGGAGGCGCGGGCCATCGGCGGCGCGCTGGCCGCCGGGGACCTCGACGCCGCCAGGCGGCGGCTGCCGCACCTGTGCGGACGCGACCCGCAGGCGCTGGACGAGGCGCAGATCGCGCGCGCGGTCGTCGAGTCGGTCGCCGAGAACACCTCCGACGCCGTCGTGGGCGCACTGGTGTGGGGGGCCGTCGGCGGGGTGCCGGGCCTGGTCGGCTTCCGGGCCGTCAACACCCTGGACGCGATGGTGGGCCACAAGTCGCCGCGCTACCGGCGGTTCGGGTGGGCCTCGGCCCGGCTGGACGACCTGGCCGGCTGGCCCGGCGCACGGCTCACCGCGGCGCTGACCGTCCTGGCCGGGCCCGATCCGCGCGGCGCGCGGCGCGCCTGGCGGCGCGACGGCCACCGCCATCCGAGCCCCAACGCGGGCCCCGTGGAGGCCGCGTTCGCGGGCGCGCTCGGCGTTCGGCTGGGCGGCACCCTCGCGTACGGGGGCCGCGTCGAGCACCGGCCGGTGCTCAACCCCGGCGGGCGGCCGGTCGAGGCGGCCGACATCGAGCGCGCGGTACGGCTGTCGCGGCGCGTCGGCGCCCTGGCGCTCGGCGTATCCGTCACGGCCCGGCTGGCCGCGGGGGCGCTGCGGCCGGCCCGTACGGCCACGCGGCCCGGCGAGGCGCCCGTACGCGCCCAGCGCGCCCCACATGGCGCGCTCGCCCGTTGGGCACGGTCCATGCCCCTCCCTCCCGCTCAGTCCCGCCGCGCTCCAACGCACGGGCTTCCCTCGTCACTGCTCGCTCCTCCGTCGCTGCGCGGCTCCTCAGTCCAGCCCGCGCAGCGCGCCAAGACACGCTCATACGAGACACTCGGCGCGGGTCGGCCGGGCGGCCCGGCGACGGCGCGGCCCGCGGCCGCTGGGAGGGACTACGGATGAGCGGAATACACGGCGGAGGCGCCAAGCGTGTGCCGGGCGGCGGGCTGCTCGTCGCGGGTACGACCTCGGACGCGGGCAAGAGCGTCGTCACGGCCGGGATCTGCCGCTGGCTCAGCCGCAAGGGCGTCAGCGTCGCGCCCTTCAAGGCGCAGAACATGTCGCTCAACTCCTTCGTCACCCGCGACGGGGCGGAGATCGGCCGCGCCCAGGCCATGCAGGCCGCCGCCGCGCGCGTCGAGCCGAGCGCGCTGATGAACCCCGTCCTGCTCAAGCCGGGCAGCGACCGCAGCAGCCAAGTGGTGCTGCTGGGCAAGCCGGTGGGCGAGCTGAGCGCGCGTGGCTACCACGATGGGCGGCAGGACGCGCTGCTCGGGACCGTCACGGAGTGCCTGGCCGAGCTTCGGCGCACGTACGACGCGGTGATCTGCGAGGGCGCGGGCAGCCCCGCCGAGATCAATCTGCGCCGCACCGACATCGTCAACCTGGGTCTCGCCCGGGCCGCCCGGCTGCCGGTCGTCGTGGTCGGGGACATCGACCGCGGCGGCGTCTTCGCGTCGTTCTTCGGCACGACCGCGCTGCTCTCGGAGCCCGACCAGCGGCTTGTCGCGGGCTATCTGGTCAACAAGTTCCGCGGCGATGTGACTCTGCTGGAGCCGGGCCTGCAGATGCTGCACGGCCTGACGGGCCGCCCGACCATGGGCGTGCTGCCGTACGCGCACGGGCTCGGCATCGACGAGGAGGACGGGCTGCGGGTGTCGCTGCGCGGGGCGGTGCGCGAGAGCGTCGTCACGCCGCCGCACGGCGCGGACATCCTGCGGGTCGCGGTCGCCGCCGTGCCGCTCATGTCGAACTTCACGGACGTGGACGCGCTGGCCGCCGAGCCGGGCGTGGTCGTGCGGTTCGTGGACCGGCCGGAAGAGCTGGCCGACGCCGATCTGGTAGTGCTGCCGGGCACCCGCGGCACCGTACGGGCGCTGGAGTGGCTGCGGACGCGCGGGCTGGCCGCGGCGATCGCGCGGCGGGCGGCGGAGGGCCGGCCGGTGCTGGGCATCTGCGGCGGCTTCCAGATGCTCGGCGAACGCATCGAGGACGAGGTCGAGTCGCGGGCCGGGACGGTCCAGGGGCTCGGGCTGCTTCCGGTGCGGGTGCGATTCGCGGTGCACAAGACCCTGGCCCGGCCGGTCGGCGAGGCGCTCGGCGAGCGGGTGGAGGGCTACGAGATCCACCACGGGGTCGCCGAGCTGCTGGACGGCGCGGACGAACCCTTCCTGGACGGCTGCCGGGTGGGCTCGGTGTGGGGCACGCACTGGCACGGCTCGCTGGAGAGCGACGGCTTCCGGCGCGCCTTCCTGCGGCGGGTCGCGGACGCGGCGGGCCGGGCGTTCGTCCCGGCACCCGACACGAGCTTCGGGGAGCTGCGCGAGGAGCAGTTGGACCGGCTGGGCGACCTGATCGAGGAGCACGCGGAGACGGACGCGCTGCTGCGGCTGATCGAGCACGGCGTGCCGGACGGACTGCCCTTCGTCCCACCGGGGGCGCCGCCCCGGCCTCCCGGGCCGTCGCTGCCCTCTCCTGCGGCGTCTGCGGAGCCGTCACTCCCTCCGCCTGGCCCAGAAGACCCCCACCGCGCCCACACCGCAGGAGGTACCCCCGCATGACCGCCACCCCCTACCCGTTCACCGCGCTCGTCGGGATGGCCGACCTGCGGCTCGCGCTCCTGCTCAACGCCGTGTCACCGGCCGTCGGCGGGGTGCTGGTGCGCGGCGAGAAGGGCACTGCGAAGTCGACGGCGGTGCGGGCGCTGGCCGCCCTGCTGCCCGGCATCGACGTGGTGGCCGGCTGCCGGTTCTCCTGCGACCCCGGGGCGCCCGACCCGGGCTGCCCGGACGGCCCGCACGACCCGGACACCGGCACCGTACGGCCCGCCCGGATGGTCGAACTGCCGGTCGGCGCCTCCGAGGACCGGCTGGTCGGGGCGCTGGACATCGAGCGGGCGCTGTCGGACGGGGTGAAGGCGTTCGAGCCGGGCCTGCTCGCCGACGCGCACCGCGGCGTGCTGTACGTCGACGAGGTCAACCTGCTGCACGACCACCTGATCGACCTGCTGCTCGACGCGGCCGCCATGGGCGCCTCCTATGTGGAGCGCGAGGGCGTGTCCGTACGGCACGCGGCGCGCTTCCTGCTGGTCGGCACCATGAACCCCGAAGAGGGCGAGCTGCGCCCGCAGTTGCTGGACCGCTTCGGCCTGACGGTGGAGGTCGCGGCGTCGCGGGACACCGACGAGCGGGTCGAGGTGGTGCGGCGGCGGCTGGCGTACGACGAGGACCCGGCCGGGTTCGCCGCGCGCTGGGCGGACGAGGAGAGCGCGCTGCGGGAGCGCGTGGCGGCGGCGCGCGCCCTGCTGCCGCGGGTGCGCCTGGGCGATGGAGCGCTGCGGCAGATCGCGGCGGTGTGCGCGGCGTTCGAGGTGGACGGGATGCGCGCGGACATCGTGACGGCGCGTACGGCGACGGCGCTGGCGGCGTGGGCGGAGCGTACGGAGGTGACCACCGAGGACGTGCGGCAGGCCGCGCTGCTGTCGCTGCCGCACCGGCGCCGGCGGGCTCCGTTCGACGCGCCGGGGCTGGACGAGGACAAGCTCGACGAGGTGCTCCGCGAGTCCGGGGGCGGGGACGACGACCCGGACCCGGGGACGGACGGGCGGGACGAGCAGGGCGGGCAGGACGGGCCCGAGGGACCGGGCGGACCTGAGGGGCCGGCGGGCCCTGACGGGCCGGCCGGCGGACAGCCGCCGCGGGGCGTGCCGGAACAGGCGCCGCCGTCGGCCGCGCCCTCCGTACCGGAGCAGCGCACGGGCTCCGACGGCTCCCACGGTTCCGAGGCTTCCGACGCCCCGAGCGAGGCCCCTGACGCCGACGGGGACGTGGGTGGGGCCGCGGCGGGCGGGCCCGGCGGCGAACGCGCGGCCGTGGGTGCCGCCGAGCCGTTCCGGACCCGGCGGCTCGACGTGCCGGGGCTCGGCGAGGGGGCAGCGGGCCGGCGGTCGCGCGCCCGCACGGCCCACGGCCGCACCACCGGCGCCCGCCGCCCCCGCGGAACCCTGTCCAAGCTGCACCTGTCGGCGACCGTACGGGCCGCCGCACCGCACCAGCGCACGCGCGGCCGGCAGGGCCCCGGGCTCGTGGTGCGCCGTGACGACCTGCGGGAGGCGGTGCGCGAGGGCCGCGAGGGCAACCTCGTGCTGTTCGTGGTGGACGCGTCGGGGTCGATGGCCGCGCGGAAGCGCATGAGCGCCGTCAAGGGCGCCGTCCTGTCCCTCCTGCTGGACGCCTACCAGCGGCGGGACAAGGTCGGCCTGATCACCTTCCGGGGCGCCGAGGCGGCCCTGGCGCTGCCGCCCACCTCGTCGGTGGACGCGGGCGCCGCCCGGCTGGAGAAGCTGCCCACCGGCGGGCGCACGCCCCTGGCCGCCGGGCTGCTGAAGGCCCGCGAGGTGCTGCGGATCGAGCGGCTGCGGGACCCCTCGCGCCGTCCGCTGCTGGTCGTGGTGACGGACGGACGGGCCACGGGCGGCCCGGACCCGGTGTCCCGGGCCGGGCGCGCGGCCCGGCTGCTGGCGGACGACGGGGTCGCCTCGGTGGTGGTGGACTGCGAGGCGGGGCCCGTCCGGTTGGGCCTGGCGGGCGCGCTGGCGTGCGAGCTGCGGGGGACGCCGGTGACGCTCGACGAACTGCGCGCGGACAGCGTGACCGCGCTGGTGCGCGACGCGCGCACGACAAGCACCGCACGGACCGTACGAAAGACACGGAGGGCCGCCTGATGCCGCAAGGACAACCGACCGTCGTACCCGACGACGGGCTGACCACCCGGCAGCGCCGCAACCGGCCGCTGGTGCTCGTGCACACGGGCGTCGGCAAGGGCAAGTCGACGGCCGCGTTCGGGCTGGCGCTGCGGGCGTGGAACCAAAGCTGGCCGGTCGGTGTATTCCAATTCGTAAAGTCCGCGAAGTGGCGGGTCGGCGAGGAGCGGGCGCTGCGCGTCCTCGGCGAGTCGGGGGAAGGGGGGACCGTCGCATGGCACAAGATGGGCGAGGGCTGGTCGTGGCTCCAGCGCTCCCAGCAGGACGCCATCACCAGCGAGGAGGCGGCGCGCGAGGGGTGGGAGCAGGTCAAGCGGGACCTGGCGGCGGAGACATACCGGCTGTATGTGCTGGACGAGTTCGCGTACCCCATGCACTGGGGCTGGGTGGACACCGACGAGGTGGTGTCGGTGCTGCGCGACCGGCCCGGGACCCAGCACGTGGTCATCACGGGGCGTAACGCGCCTCAGAAGCTGCTGGACTTCGCCGATCTGGTCACCGATATGTCCAAGGTCAAGCACCCGATGGACGCCGGCCAGAAGGGGCAGCGGGGCATCGAGTGGTGAGTGTTCAGTGAAGGTGAGTGTCCAGTGGTGAGCGTGCCGCGCCTGGTCATCGCCGCGCCCGCCTCAGGCAGCGGCAAGACCACGGTGGCCACGGGCCTGATGGCCGCCTTCTCGGAGCGCGGTCTCGATGTGTCGCCGCACAAGGTCGGCCCCGACTACATCGACCCCGGCTATCACGCGCTGGCCGTCTCCTCCCCGGCCCGCTCCGGGCGGGCGGCGCGCCCGGGCCGCAATCTGGACGCCTATCTGTGCGGGCCGGAGCGGATAGCCCCGCTGTTTCTGCACGGGGCGGCCGGCTGTGATCTGGCGGTCGTCGAGGGCGTGATGGGACTGTACGACGGGGCGGCAGGGCAGGGCGAGCTGGCGTCGACGGCGCATGTGGCGAAGTTGCTGCGCGCGCCGGTGGTGCTGGTGGTCGACGCCTCGTCGCAGTCCCGCTCGGTGGCGGCGCTGGTGCACGGCTTCGCGTCCTGGGACCCCGAGGTGCGGGTGGCCGGGGTGATTCTCAACAAGGTCGGCTCGGACCGGCACGAGGAGCTGCTGTGCGACGCGCTGGACGGGTCGGGGGTGCCGGTGCTCGGGGCGCTGCGACGGGTGCGCGCGGTGCGCGCCCCGAGCCGCCATCTCGGTCTGGTGCCGGTGGCCGAGCGGCCGGCGGAGGCGGTCGAGTCCGTGGCCGCGCTGGCCGAGCGGGTGCGAGAGGGCTGCGACCTGGAGGGCCTGCTGGCCCTGGCCCGCAGCGCACCGCCATTGGCGGACCCGCCCTGGGACCCGGAGCGGGAGACGGCCCCCGCGCGGGGCGAGGCGAAGGCGACTGGGGGCGAGGTAGAGACGACCGGCGCCGGGGCGAAATCGACCGGGGCAGGGGTGAAGGCCGCCGGGGGCGAGGCAGAGACCGCCAAGGGCGGGACGGAGGCGGTCGTCGCGTTGGCGAGCGGGGCGGCCTTCACCTTCTCCTACGCCGAGCACGCCGAGTTGCTCACCGCCGCGGGCGCGGAGGTGGTCCCCTTCGACCCGCTGCGGGACGAGCGCCTGCCGCCCGGCACCGCCGGCCTGGTGATCGGCGGCGGCTTCCCGGAGGTGTTCGCGCCGGAGCTGTCCGCGAACGAGCCGCTGCGCGCGGAGGTGGCCCGGCTCGCGGCGGCCGGTGCGCCCATAGCCGCCGAGTGCGCGGGGCTGCTGTATCTGGCGCGCTCGCTGGACGGCGAGCCGATGTGCGGAGTGCTGCCCGCCGAAGCGCGCATGTCGGAGCGGCTGACGCTGGGGTACCGCGAGGCGGTGGCGATCGGCGACAGCTCACTCGCCGCCGCGGGGACCCGGGTGCGCGGTCATGAGTTCCACCGCACCGCCGTGGAACCGGGCGCGGGGCCGGAGCCCGCGTGGGGGCTGGTCCGTCCGGAGCGCCGCGCGGAGGGGTTCGTCCAGGGCGGTGTGCATGCGTCGTATCTGCATGTGCACTGGGCGGCGGTGCCGGACGCGGCGGTCCGGTTCGTGGCCGGTTGCGCGCGGCGGGACGGATGAGATGGCGAAGCGAATGGCGGAACGGAACGGGAGGGGACGGTGAATGGAGAGCGTGACACGGACGGGGGCTTCCCCCGAGCCGCCGGTGAGGGCCACGCCGGCGTCGCCGGTGGAGACCGCGCCGATGCCATCCGTGCCGTGCCCGGGGCTTGTCGTCGGGGTCGGTGCCGGGCGGGGTGTGTCCGTCGGGGAGGTGACCGCGCTCATCCGGCGGACGCTGGAGGGGGCGGGGCTCTCGGTGTGCCAGGTCGTGGAGTTGGCCACGGTCGAGGCGAAGGCCGCCGAGCCGGGGCTGGTCGCGGCGGCGGCCCGGCTCGGCGTGCCGCTGCGGGGTCATGGGGCCGCGGCGCTGGCCTCCGTCGCGGTGCCGAACCCGTCCGGGGCCGCGCTGACCGCCGTGGGGACGCCCGGTGTCGCCGAGGCGGCGGCCCTCCTCGCCGCGGGGCCGGGGGGCGAACTGCTGGTGGCCAAGCGGAAATCGGAGCCGCGCGGCCGTCCCGCGCGGGCCACCTGCGCCGTCGCGCGCCGGCTGTCCTGGCTCGGTTCGCCTCCGGGGTGCCTTGGCCCCTGTGGCCCGCAGCGCCGGGGCAAACACGGGCAGGACGGATAGAGATGACCTGCCTACACATCGCCCGGCAGAACTCAGTAACGTCACGGGGCGGGATCCCGAACCCCGCATCGCACTGTGCCACCCGCACCACCAGCACCAAGGAGACCTCGTGACGACCCCGCCCGCGCTGCTCATCGCAGGCATCGGCACCCGAGACGAGAGGCGCGCCGACGCCTTCCGCGACTTCGTACGGGAGTTGGGCACCCGCAATCCCGGCCTGCCCGTCGCGGGCGGCTTCACCGGCCAGAGCCCATTGCCGCTCGGTGACGCGGTGGCCGGACTCGCCGAGGAGGGCGTGACCCGCTTCGCCGTCGTACCGCTGACGCTGATCCCCTCCGAGCGCGCGGAGCAGGACCTCACCGCCGCGCTGGCCGGCGAGCGCGAGCTGCGCCCCGACATGTCCTTCGTCCGCGCCCGCCCGCTGGGCCCGCACCCCCGGCTGCTGACCGTGCTGGAGCGCCGCCTGGACGAGGCGCTGGGCGACGGCCCGCGCCGCTCCCCCTCGGACCGGGCGGAGACCACCGTCCTGCTGGTGGGCCCCGGATCGGTGACCCCCGACTCCAACGCCGAGGTGCACCGGGCCGCCAGGCTGCTGTGGGAGGGCCGCGGCTTCGGCGGTGTGGAGACCGCCTTTGTCTCGCTGGCCGCACCGGACGTGGCCTCGGGCCTCGACCGCTGTGCGCGGCTGGGGGCGCGGCGCATCGTGGTGCTGCCGTACTTCCTGTTCGCGGGCACGGCGGCGGACCGGGCGCAGCAGCAGGCGGAGGGCTGGGCGCTGGCGTACCCGGAGGTCGAGGTGGTGACCGCCGAGGTGCCTGGTCCCTCGGAGGAGCTGGTGGAGCTGGTCATGGAGCGCTACCGGGAGGTGGCCGGGGACGAGGCCGGACACGAGGCCGGGGATACGGCGGGGGATGAGACGGGCGGGTTGGTGACCGTGCCCGCGCAGGATGGCCGGCACCCCGGTTCCCCCGCGCATGTCGGCTGAACAGCTCGCTGACGCGTCCGCCGATCCGTCCGCCGGGTTCGACCCGCGCCATCTGCGTCACCACGGGGACGCGGAGGTGCGGGGCTCCGGCGCCGGGCTGACGGACCTCGCGGTCAATGTCCGGGCCGGCACGCCTCCCGGCTGGCTCAAGGCCCGGGTGGCCGCCGCGCTCGACGGCCTCGCCGCCTATCCGGACGGCCGCGCGGCGCGGCGCGCGGTCGCCGCGCGGCATGGCGTGCCGTCGGCGCGGGTGCTGCTGACGGCGGGTGCGGCGGAGGCGTTCGTCCTGCTCGCACGCGCCCTGCCGGTGCTGTGCCCGATCGTGGTGCACCCGCAGTTCACGGAGCCGGAGGCCGCGCTGCGGGACGCGGGGCACCGCGTGAAGCGGGTGGTGCTGGACGAGCGGGACGGCTTCCGGCTGGACCCGGGCGCGGTGCCGGAGGAGGCGGACCTGGTGGTGGTGGGCAACCCCACCAACCCGACGTCCGTGCTGCACCGGGCCGATGCGGTGGCCGCCCTGGCCCGCCCCGGGCGAACGCTGGTGGTGGACGAGGCGTTCATGGACGCGGTGCCCGGCGAGCGGGAGTCGCTCGCCGGCCGCACCGATGTGCCGGGGCTGGTCGTGCTGCGCAGCCTCACCAAGACCTGGGGGTTGGCGGGGCTGCGGATCGGCTATGTGCTGGCGGAGCCGGACACGGTCACGGCCCTGGAGCGGGCGCAGCCGCTGTGGCCGGTGTCCTCCCCCGCCCTGGCGGCGGCGGAGGCGTGCTGTGCGCCTCCGGCGCTCGCCGAGGCGGCGCGGGCGGCGGAGGCGATCGCCGCCGACCGGGCTCATCTGGCCGCGCGGCTGGCCGAGTTCGAGGAGATCCGGGTGTGTGCCCCGGCAGCCGGCCCCTTCCTGCTGATCCGGCTGCCGAAAGCCACCGCGGTCCGCGCCCGCCTGCGCGAGTTCGGTTTCGCGGTGCGGCGCGGTGACACCTTCCCAGGCCTGGGCCCGGACTGGCTGCGCCTCGCGGTCCGCGACCCGGCCACGACCGACCGCTTCATCACCGCCCTGGCGAAGTCCCTCGCCGAGCGCTGACCCCGGCCGAGCCTCGCGGTCCGCGCCGGGGTGACGACCGGTGACGGCCCGTGCCGGGGCCGTCAAGCGGCGGGAAGTCCCACCGCCCGACGGCCCCGGCTCGCCCGACCGCCCCGGTTCGCGCGGCGGCCCGGCCGGGCCGCCGTCTCAGGCTCCGTCGCTCGGTGCCGCGGCGCGGCGGCGGCGGGCCAGGGCGATGGCGCCGGCGCCCAGGCCCAGGAGGGCCGCGCCGCCGGCCACGAGGTACGGCGTGGTGGAGCTGCCGCCGGTCTCGGCCAGGTGTTCCGGCTTCGGGCCGGGGCCGGCCTGGGAGCCGACCTCGGAGCCCTTGCCCGGGGCCTCACAGGTCGCCTCGGCCAGGGTGATCGTCCCCCCGACCTCGGAGACGTTCAGCTTGAGCGGGTTCACCGAGACCTTCAGGCCGAGCGCCGTGGCCGCGGCGGTGCGGGAGGTGGTCGAGGTGCGCGACAAGTCGAGCCGTACCGTGCCGAGCCCGGGCACATCGACCGTGGTCGTGCCGCTGGAGGCGAGGTTGACCTTCTTGCCGAGCACGACCACGCTGCCCAGCACGTTGGACTTCGCGGTGGGCCGCTTTCCGGCCTCGCACACCGCCTTCGAGGTGACCTGCTGGACCTCGATCAGCGGCACCGACGGCAGCCCCGGGAGGTGCACTTCGGCGTGTGCGAGGTTGGCGTACCCCTCGGCGCGGGACTTCTCGACGGTGCCACGCGCGGTGGCCACGTCCGCGCGCAGGACATTGAACGGCTTGCCCCCATCGACCCCGTCCAGTGTCGCGCTGAGCGCGGTCTTGTCGGCGGAAGCCGGCGCGCGCACCTCGTTGAGCGTGAGCGCCAGCGGCGCCTTGACTGTCTTGTTGAGCATCGAGACGTTCAGATCGGCGCGGAGCACGGTCGCGCCGGCTCCGCCCGTCGTGTGCGTGCTCGTCTTGGCGGAACCGCCCGCCTTGCTGTCGCCGTCGGTGGCGTGCGCCGAGCCCGCGGGCAGCAGGCCCAGAACGGAGACGGCGGCAGCTGCCGTGGCGGCCGCCAGGCGGCGGGCAGGCATGCCGGAGTAGTTGTTGGTGGAACAGGACACGTGAGTTGACCCCCACAGGAGACATGGAGCCGTCGGCGGCTCGCCACGGGGGGACACCACGGGCGCCGACGGCATCGACCCCGCAATATTTGCGGCACGCAAGGCCAACCGGCAGCTACCTGGGGTCAGTTCACCCCAACGGGTGTCACTCGCCGATGCGTTCGAGCTCCTGGGTCGCCCGGATCCCCCCGTCCCCTCAGCAGACCACCCGCCCGCGCAGCACCACCCGCCGCGGCGCCGTCAGCACCCGCACATCTGCCCGCGGATCCGACTCGTACACCACGAGGTCCGCCGACGCGCCCTCGGTGAGCCCGGGGCGGCCGAGCCAGGCCCGCGCGCCCCAGGTGGCGGCCGACAGCGCGGCCGTCGCCGGGATGCCGGCCTTGACCAGTTCGGCGACCTCCTGGCCGACCAGGCCGTGCGGGAGCGAACCGCCCGCGTCGGTGCCGGTGTAGATCGGCACGCCCGCGTCGTAGGCCGCGCGCACGGTGTCGTAGCGGCGCTCGTGCAGCCGCCGCATGTGGTCCGCCCAGCGCGGGAACTTCTCCTCCCCGGCCGTCGCCAGCTTGGCGAAGGTCGCGATGTTGACCAAGGTCGGAACGATCGCGACGCCCCGCTCCGCGAAGAGCGGGATGGTCTCCTCGGTCAGCCCCGTGGCGTGCTCGACGCAGTCGATCCCCGCCTCGACCAGGGGGGCCAGGGTCTCCTCCGCGAAGCAGTGCGCGGTGACCCGCGCGCCCAGCCGGTGTGCCTCGGCGATGGCCGCCTCGACCGCCGCACGCGGCCAGCAGGCCGCCAGGTCCCCGGCCTCCCGGTCGATCCAGTCGCCGACCAGCTTGACCCAGCCGTCCCCGCGCCGCGCCTCTTGCGCGACGTACGCCACCAGCTCCTCGGGCTCGATCTCGTGGGCGTAGTTGCGGATGTAGCGCTTGGTCCGGGCGATGTGGCGGCCCGCGCGGATGATGCGGGGCAGGTCGTCGCGGTCGTCGATCCAGCGTGTGTCGGCGGGCGACCCGGCGTCCCGCAGCAGCAGCGCCCCCACCTCCCGCTCGGTGAGCGCCTGCTTCTCGCTGGTCGAGTCGTCGACGGCGCCGTGTGTGTCGAGCCCCACGTGGCAGTGCGCGTCCACGAGCCCGGGCAGCACCCATCCCTCAATGGTCCGCACGTCCCGGGCCGCGGCCGGCCGACCGTAGGTGATCTTCCCGTCCACGACCCACAGTTCGTCCCTGACGTTCTCGACGGAGCCCCCGGCGTCCGGTCCGACGAGCACCCTGCCCTTGATGTGCAGCACCGCGCTATCCCTCATGCCTCGCACTGTACGAGACTTCACCGACGCGCTGACCGGCCAATTCCCAGGGGCCGGGACGGCGCCACTCGTACAACACGAAGAGCGCTGCTACGCTCACGCAACCCACCGGACAAGGGGAAGTGAGGAGGCCCGCGTGAGCGCTCCCACCGATGACCCGGCCGCCGTACGCCCCGCACCGGCGGCATTGCCGGCGTCACCGGAGACCGCACCGGACTTACCGGCGGCCACCCTGTCGGACCCGGCCTCCGAACCGATACCCGATCCGACTCCCGATCCGGCAGCGTTTCCGGCGCCCGAACCGAGACCCGTTGCGGCGTCCGCGCCGACGTCCGTCCCGACAGCCGATCCGGCGCCCGACCTCGCGCCCGCCGGGCCACCGGATGTCCAGGCGGAGTTCCGGGACTTCTTCGAACGGCACCACGCAGAACTGGCCCGCCTCGCCCACCTGCTGCTCGGCAGCTCCGACGGTGCGGACGACCTCGCCGCCGACGCGCTGGTCGCCGTCTGGCACCAGTGGGAGCGGGTGCGGGCCGCGGACCACCCGGCCGCCTACGCCCGGGGCGTGGTCGCCAATCTGGCGCGCTCCCGGATCCGCAGCCTGGTCCGCGAGCGCCGTCGGGTGGCGCTCTTCTCGTCCCAGCGTGCCGACCACGTCGACGACCCGGACATCTCCGCCGTGGTGGACGTCCAGGCCGCCCTGGTGAGGCTGCCCTTCCGCAAGCGCGCCTGTGTGGTGCTGCGGCACGCCTTCGACCTGTCGGAGCGGGAGACGGCGCGTACGCTCGGCATCTCGGTGGGCACGGTCAAGAGCCAGACCTCGCGCGGCATCGCGGAGCTGGAGCGGCTGCTCGGCTCGGCGCACGGCGGTGGGCAGCAGCCGGTGCCGGGCCCGCAGGAGACCGTACGGAAACTCCACCCTGGTCATGCGGGAGGGAACGGTCGATGATCGACCACCGCGAGCGGCACGACCGGATCGATGTCGCCGCCGAACTGCACACGGCCGCCGAGTCCCACCGGCCGGACCGGGCCCGGATGCTGGCCCGGGTGTCCGCCGGCATGGCCGGGGACCAGCGGCGCCGCTCCGAGCGCGGGGCGGGCCGTCCGTGGACCCGCGTGGCGGGCCCGTTCGCCGGGCTCGCGGCGGCGGTCGCCGCCGCGGGGATCGTGGTGCTGGCCACGGAGCCGACCCAAGGGCCGCAGACCGTGCGCACGTCGAGCGAGCCCGCGGCCCCGCCGGCCCACGCGGGGCGGGACAACGGGAACGGACAGGGGACGGACGACGGGTCGCAGCGGCACACTCCGACCGCCTCCCCCACCGCGGTCGGTCCAAACCACCTCGCCGACCCCGTGGTGCGCTCGAACGGCGAGATCGACCCGGGTTCCAACCCGTACTGGGCGCAGAGCGATGTGATCGTGAGGACCGGTAAGCCGCTGACCTCACTGACCGTCGAACTGCGGGTCGCGCACACCGGAGGGGTGCTCACCACCGGGTCCTGGAGCACGCTGCCCACCGACGACCTGACCGTCTCGGTGCGCAGCGAGGAGAACGCGCTGGTGTACCGCTGGACGCTGAAGGACGGGGCCACGGTGCCCGCCGGGCGGCATGTCTTCGCCGGGCAGTACAACCACGCGGAGGGCGATCGGGACATCACCGGGGACGGCTACGCGGCCTCCGGCAACGGCCCCTCGGGCGCGTTCGCCGTCCGAGGCCGATTCCGCGAGGCCAAGTGAAGCCAAGCGAATCCAGCTGATTCGAGGTGAATCCAGATGAATTCCAGATGGCCTGTTGAGATATGAAGAGAGCACCTTTTTGAATACAGGTTCCCATCTTCTTCTGCCCGCTTTCAGGACTCCTAAACGCTAAAGTTTCGTAACCCGGAAGCGCTGCAATTCGAGGGCATCACACGGCCGTTACATAGATGTGACATACTCCACACGGAGACCGTTTCGCCCCGATAACTCCCTGACAAAATAGCGCTTTTCAAGCATCGCCCCCTGCGCACGCGCGTCCCCGCGCGATAACACACCGACCCCCCTTCGGGTAACCCCTCACCGCAATGCAATTTAAGATTGTGCTCGGTAAATTCAATTCCCATGACCGCCGCACAAGCAGACCTTGCACGTGCCCGAAGAGAAATGCCGGAAGGACTGACGCTCGAGTCCCCACGCGTCGAGGACGGAGCCGCGATCTGGCGCATCGCCCGCGACTCCGGGACTTTGGACCTGAACTCCTCCTACAGCTATCTGCTGTGGTGTCGCGACTTCGCCGCCACCTCGGTCGTGGCCCGCGACCCGCGCGGGGAGCCGGTCGGCTTCATCACCGGTTACATCCGCCCGCAGCGCCCCCGGACCCTGGTGGTCTGGCAGGTCGCCGTCGACCAGAGGTGGCGCGGCCGGGGGCTGGCCGCCGCCCTGCTGGACGGGCTGACCGCGCGCGTCGCCGAGCACTCGGACATCCATGGCATCGAGACCACGATCACGCCGGACAACACCGCTTCCAACAGGCTGTTCACCTCCTTCGCCGAGCGCCAGGGCGCGGCCGTGGAGCGCGAGGTGCTGTTCGACGGCGGCCTGTTCCCCGACGGCGGCCATGAGCCCGAGGTGCTGTACCGCATCGGCCCCCTCGCCTCCCGTCCCTGACGCCCCGCCCCGCATTCAGCCAGCATCACACCCTCACCCCCTCACACTGATCTCCCAGGAGAATGCTGTGACCATCACCCCGCCCGCGCTGAGCGTCTTCGAGGCCCTGGAGTCGGAGGTGCGCAGCTACTGCCGCGGCTGGCCCGCCGTCTTCGACCGCGCCCAGGGCAGCTACATGTACGACGAGGACGGCCACACCTACCTCGACTTCTTCGCCGGGGCCGGAGCGCTCAACTACGGCCACAACAACCCGGTCCTCAAACGCGCCTTGCTGGACTACATCGAACGCGACGGCGTCACCCACGGCCTGGACATGGGCACCACCGCCAAGCGCGCCTTCCTGGAGTCCTTCCAGAACACCGTGCTGCGCCCGCGCGACCTGCCGTACAAGGTCATGTTCCCGGGCCCGACCGGCACCAACGCCGTCGAGGCCGCCCTGAAGCTGGCCCGCAAGGTCAAGGGGCGCGAGGCCATCGTGTCCTTCACCAACGCGTTCCACGGGATGTCGCTGGGCGCGCTCGCCGTCACCGGCAACGCCTTCAAGCGGGCCGGCGCGGGCATCCCGCTGGTCCACGGCACGCCGATGCCGTTCGACAACTACCTGGACGGCCGGGTGCCCGACTTCCTGTGGTTCGAACGGCTGCTGGAGGACCAGGGCTCCGGCCTCAACCAGCCCGCCGCGGTCATCGTCGAGACGGTGCAGGGCGAGGGCGGCATCAACGTGGCGCGCACCGAGTGGCTGCGCGGCCTGGCCGACCTGTGCAAGCGCCGCGACATGCTGCTGATCGTCGATGACATCCAGATGGGCTGCGGCCGCACCGGCCCGTTCTTCTCCTTCGAGGAGTCGGGCATCACCCCGGACATCGTCACGCTCTCCAAGTCCATCGGCGGCTATGGCCTGCCCATGTCGCTGACGCTCTTCCGGCCCGAGCTGGACATCTGGGAGCCGGGCGAGCACAACGGCACCTTCCGCGGCAACAACCCGGCCTTCGTCACCGCCGCCGCGGCCCTGGACACGTACTGGGCCGACGGCCAGATGGAGAAGCAGACCCTCGCCCGTGGCGAGCAGGTCGAGCAGGCGCTGCGCGCGATCTGCGAGGAGCACGTTCGGCTGGGCGCCGAGTACCGCGGCCGGGGCCTGGTCTGGGGCCTGGAGTTCACTGACCACACGCGCGCCTCGGCGGTGTGTGCCCGCGCCTTCGAGCTCGGCCTGCTGGTGGAGACCTCGGGCCCGCAGAGCGAGGTCGTCAAGCTGCTGCCGCCGCTGACCGTCTCCCCCGAGGAGTTGGACGAGGGGCTGCGGACCCTCGCCCGCGCGGTCCGCGAGACCGCCTGATCACCTCACACATCACCTCACATCACGAACAGAAAGGCGACAAACCACCGTGATCGTCCGATCCTTCAAGGACATCGAGGGCACCGAACGGCATGTGAAGGCCGCATCGGGCACCTGGGAGAGCAAGCGCATCGTCCTGGCGAGGGAGCGGGTGGGCTTCTCACTGCACGAGACCACGCTCTACGCCGGCACCGAGACATCGATGTGGTACGCCCACCACATCGAGGCCGTGTTGTGCGTCGAGGGCGAGGCAGAGCTCACCGACGACGAGACCGGCGAGAAGCACTGGATCACCCCCGGCACCATGTATCTGCTGGACGGGCACGAGAAGCACACCCTGCGTCCGAAGACCGACTTCCGCTGCGTCTGCGTCTTCAACCCGCCGATCACGGGCCGGGAGGACCACGACGAGAACGGCGTATATCCCCTGATCACCGAGCCGGAGGAGGTTTGATCCAGATGACCACGGTCGCTGACCTGTACCCGACCCGAGGAAGCTCCGAGACGGTCACCCCACGGGTGGACCCGGTGGTGTGGTCCGCTCCCGGGGACCCGGGGCCGCTGCGGCTGTCCGAGCTGAGCGACTTCGAGCGGGACGGCTTCCTGGCCGTCGAGCAGCTGATCACTCCGGACGAGGTCGCGGTCTACCACGCCGAGCTCGACCGGCTGATCGCCGACCCCGGGGTGCGGGCCGACGAGCGCTCGATCATCGAGCCGAAGTCGCAGGACGTACGGTCGGTGTTCGAGGTGCACCGGATCAGCGAGGTCTTCGCGAGCCTGGTCCGCGACCCGCGCGTCGTGGGCCGGGCCCGCCAGATCCTCGGGTCGGATGTGTATGTCCACCAGAGCCGGATCAACGTCAAGCCGGGCTTCGGCGCCTCGGGCTTCTACTGGCACTCGGACTTCGAGACCTGGCACGCCGAGGACGGGCTCCCGAACATGCGCACGGTGTCCGTGTCCATCGCGCTGACGGAGAACTACGACACCAACGGCGGCCTGATGATCATGCCCGGCTCGCACCGCACCTTCCTCGGCTGCGCGGGGGCGACCCCGAAGGACAACTACAAGAAGTCGCTGCAGATGCAGGACGCGGGCACCCCGTCGGACGAGGCGCTGACCAAGCTCGCCGACGCGCATGGCATCAGGCTGTTCACCGGCAAGGCCGGGTCGGCGACCTGGTTCGACTGCAACTGCATGCACGGGTCGGGCGACAACATCACGCCCTACCCGCGCAGCAATGTCTTCATCGTCTTCAACAGTGTGGAGAACGCGGCGGTCGAGCCCTTCGCGGCGCCGGTCCCGCGACCGGAGTTCATCGGGGCGCGGGACTTCACCCCCGTACGGTGACCCCTACGCCCCTACGCTCGCTGACCGGGTGACCGACGTCCCGGCCGGGGCCCTACCCCCCGGCCGGGACGTCGGAGACCACCTCCAGCAGCCGGTCAACATCGGCCTCGGTGTTGTAGAGGTGGAACGAGGCGCGCAGATTTCCGGCGCGCGCCGCCACAAAGACGCCGGCCTCGGCGAGGCGGGGCGCGGCGTGGCCGAGCCCCGGCACGGACACGATCGCCGAGCCCGGGGCGTTCACGCACCGGTGCCCCAGCCCGGCGAGCCCGGCCCGGAAGCGGTCGGCGAGCGCGCGGTCGTGGGCGCCGATCGCCTCGATGCCCAGCTCCTCGACGAGGGAGAGGGAGCGCGCGGCGCCGACGTACGACAGGAGGCTGGGGCTCTGGTCGAAGCGGCGGGCCGAGTGTGCGAGCTCCTCGACCGGCCCGTAGCAGCTGTCCCAGGGCTTCTCGCCGGCCGCCCAGCCCGCGAAGACCGGAACGAGCCCGCCGAGGTCCTCGGGCACGGTCAGGAAGGTGACGCCGCGCGGGCACATGAGCCACTTGAAGCCGACGCACACGGTGTAGTCGGCGTCGTCGGCGCTCAGCGGCAGCCAGCCGATGCTCTGGCTGCCGTCCACCAGGAGCCGGGCGCCGTGCGTACGGGCCGCCGTGCGGATGGCGTCCAGGTCGGCGATCCGGCCGTCCGCCGACTGCACCGCGCTGACGGCGACCAGGGCGGTGCCGGGTCGCACCGCGTTGGCCAGCTCCCCCAGCGGCACGGCGCGCGGCTTGAGGTCGCGGCGCATGGTGAAGGGGTTCACCAGCGAGCTGAAGTCGCCCTCGGCCACCACGACTTCGGTGCCGGACGGCAGGGAGGCCGCGATCAGCGCGGCGTACACGGCGACCGAGCCGCCCGCCGCGACCCGCCGCGCCGCCACCCCGGTCAGCCGGGCGTAGGCGGCGCGCGCTTCTTCCACCGCCTCCCAGGCCAGGTCGGCGGCGGGCCCTCCGCTCGCGGCGGCGTCGAGGGCGTCCTTCATGGCGGTCACGGTCCGGGCGGGGATCAGGCCGGTGGAGGCGGTGTTGAGGTACGTCGTCTGCGGCGCGAATTCCGCGCCTCCCAGGGGCTCCATGACCATCCACTATGAGAGGCGCTCATCCCCGCGTCCATCGCCGATGTGTGACACGTATCCCCAAGCGGTCCTTACGCATCCTCGCTGACCTGCGACGCTTCCCATGCCTGGCGCAGCGCCTGGGTGAAGATCTCAGCCGGTTGGCCGCCCGAGACGCCGAAGCGGCGGTCGAGGACGAAGAAGGGCACGGCACTGGCCCCCAGCGCGGCGGCCTCGCGCTCGTCGGCCCGTACGTCCTCGGCGTACGCGGCCTCGTCGTCGAGCACCGCGCGGGCCTCGGCGGGGTCGAGCCCGGCCCCGGCGGCGGCGGAGAGCAGCGTCTCGGGGTCGAAGAGGGACCGCTCCTCGGCGAAGTTCGCGGCGTAGAGCAGGTTCAGCAGTTCGACCTGGCGGCCGCGGGCCTTGGCGAGGTGCAGCAGCCGGTGGACGTCGAAGGTGTTGCCGTGGTCGCGGTCGGAGCGGTAGCCGAGCCCGGCGTCGGCCGCGGCCTCGGCGACCCGGGCCTCCATGGCCTGGGCCTGCTCGCGCGGGACCCGGTACTTGGTCGCGAGCATGTCGAGCACCGGTACGGTGTCGCCCTTGGGGTGGTCGGGGTCGAGCTCGAAGGAGCGGTGCACCACCTCGACCTGGTCGCGGTGGTCGAAGGCGGCCAGGCCCTGCTCGAAGCGGGCCTTTCCGATGTAGCACCACGGACAGACGATGTCGGACCAGATCTCTACACGCATCGGGCTCGCTTTTCCGATCAGTCGCCGGTCGCCGTACGCGGGGGTCGGCGGCGCCGGGGGGTTGTCACAGGGTCGGCGGGTCAACCACAAGGCGCCTCGGTTCATTCCCCACGGGGATTGCGATCACCTGATTCGGGGTGATTGTCTCCCCGCATGGCCAACCTCATCCTCCGGCTCACCGAAGAAGAACACGAGGAGATCCGGCGCCGTGCGGCGGCCGTCGGCATGACGCTCCAGGCGTACGGGCGGGCTCGGCTCGCGCTGGACCGGGACGAGACCCGGGAGACATTCCTGGCCGCGTTCCGGGATTCGCTGCAGCGCTGGAAGGGCGAGTTCGAGGAGCTCAACGAGGAGCTCGCGGCGCGTCCCCGCAGCACGAGCAAGGAGATGGGGTTCGACCCGGCCACGCGCCTGAGGGACGCCAGTTGACCCGGTCTCCAGGGTTTGCCATCGACTTCCCCACCCTGCTCCAGGCGACCGCGGACATCCCCGGCTCGCCCGCGATAGACGACTACGGGGTGCCGCTGGCGGCCATCCACCGGCACGGCGCGCACATGCTGAACCAGGACGTGTACTGGGGCGCCCACCTCAAGGCGGCCGCGGTCCTCGACACGCTGCTGCGCCACCCCTGGCTCGAACACTCCCAGGCCGACGCGGCATGGGCCGCGACCCGGGCGGTGCTGACGATAAACGGCCTGTCCGTCACCCAGGACGTCAAGGGCGCCGAGGTGCTGGCGCTGATGCGCGACATCGCGGGCCCGGGGGTTGCGCTGCGGCACATCGCCCGCGCACTGCGCGCCTGGACGGAGGACGGGACGGCCGACGGAACAGGGGGCGGAACAAGGGACGGGACAGTGGACGGGACGGCCGACGGCTGAGCCCGGCCGGCCGTACAGCCCACCGCGCTCTTCGGCGCGGACGACCGCGGGCGGGACCGGCCGGTCCCGCCCGCGGCGTTGTACCCCGGTTCGTCAGACCTCCCGGCGCCCGTTCACCCGGCGGGGCAGCCCCTGCGGGTTCTCGTCGCGCAGCTCCGGCGGCAGCAGCGCGGCCGGGGCGTCCTGGTAAGTGACCGGCCGCAGCCAGCGCTCGATGGCGGTGCCGCCGACCGAGGTGGAGGTGGAGGTGGTCGCCGGATACGGGCCGCCGTGGTGCTGGGCCGGGGCGACGGCGACGCCGGTCGGCCAGCCGTTGACCAGGACGCGGCCCGCGAGCGGGGTCAGCTCGGCGAGCAGCTCGCCGGCCCGGCCCTCGCCGCCTTCGCCCTCGGCCTCGGAGAGGTGGACGGTGGCGGTGAGGTTGCCCGGCAGCCGCCCGAGCACGGCCGTGATGTCGGCCTCGCTCTCGTAGCGGGCGAGCACGGTCACCGGGCCGAAGCACTCCTCGAGCAGCACATCGTGCGCCCCCTCCTCGGCGAGCAGCCGCGCCGGGACGGTCAGGAAGCCGGCGCTGACCGTGTGCTCACCGCCGGAGCCGGGGGTGACCGGGGCGTCCACCTCGGGGAGTTCGGCCCGCTCCTTGACCCCGGCGACGAAGTTGTCGCGCATGCGGTGGTCCAGCAGCACGCCGGCCTCACTGTTGCTGACCGCCTCGGTGAGGGACTTCACCAGCCGGTCGCCCGCCTCGCCCGCCGGAGCCAGCACAAAGCCGGGCTTGGTGCAGAACTGGCCCATGCCCAGCGTCATCGACCCGCCCAGACCCGCGCCGATCTGCTCGGCGCGCTCGGCCGCCGCGGCCTCGGTGACCACGACCGGGTTGAGGCTGCCCAGCTCGCCGTGGAAGGGGATCGGCACCGGCCGGGCGGCGGCGGCGTCGAACAGGGCGCGGCCACCGCGGATCGAGCCGGTGAAGCCGGCGGCGGCGACCAGCGGGTGCTTGACCAGCTCGATGCCCGCCTGGAAGCCGTGCACCACCGAGACCACGTCCGCGGGCAGCCCGGACTCCTCGGCGGCGCGGCGCAGTGCGGAGGCGGCCACCTCGGAGGTGGCGGGGTGGTCGGGGTGCGCCTTGACGACGACCGGGCAGCCCGCGGCGAGCGCGCTGGCGGTGTCGCCGCCGGGCACGGAGAAGGCGAGCGGGAAGTTGCTCGCGGAGTAGACCGCGACGACACCGAGCGGCACCTTGTAGCGGCGCAGGTCGGGCCAGGGCGGGGTCTGGGTGGCGTCGGCGTGGTCGACACGTACGTCGAGGAAGCCGCCCTCGTCCACGATGTCGGCGAAGGCCCGCAGCTGGTAGGTGGTGCGGGCGAGCTCGCCGGTGAGCCGGACGGGGCCCAGCGCGGTCTCGGCGTCGGCCGCCTCGACCAGCTGGTCCCGCGCCTCGTCGAGCCGGTCGGCGGCGGCGCGCAGGAAGGCGGCGCGCACCGCCCGGTCGGCCAGGGAGCCGCGTGCCTCGTGGGCCGCCCGCACCACGCGGTCGATCTCCTCGGCGGTGGCTTCGATCGCGACCTGCTCCCGCTGCTTCCCGGTTCGGGGGTCGACGCTCCACACTGGTGCTGACACCGTGGAATCCTCCTGCTGTGTTGCCGCTGCTTGCGTCCCGCACCTCGGCTGTTGTTCGATATGCTGAACGCTGTCCCTGATAGTGAACTCTGTTGGGACTCTATGGCTGGTCGAACAAAGGGGTCAAGGCGATGTCAACTGCCGAGACGGGTGGCGCCCAGGTCAAGTCGGCGGTCCGGACGGTCGAGCTGCTGGAATTCTTCGCCGGCCGACCCGGTATGCACAGCCTGGCCGCCGTCCAGGAGGCCGTCGGTTACCCCAAGTCCTCTCTCTACATGTTGCTGCGCACCCTGGTCGAGCTCGGCTGGGTGGAGACCGACGCGACCGGCACCCGCTACGGCATCGGCGTGCGCGCCCTGCTCGTCGGCACCTCGTACATCGACGGCGACGAGGTCGTGGCCGCCGCCCGGCCGACCCTGGACCGGCTCTCGGACGACACCACCGAGACCATCCACCTCGCCCGCCTCGACGGCACCAACGTGGTCTACCTCGCCACCCGCCAGTCCCAGCACTATCTGCGCCCCTTCACCCGCGTCGGCCGCCGGCTGCCCGCCCACTCCACCTCGCTGGGCAAGGCGCTGCTGGCCACCTACTCCGACGAGCAGGTGCGCAAGATGCTGCCGGAGACCCTGGGCGCGCTCACCGAGCACACCATCACCGACCGCGAGAAGCTCATCGAGGACCTGCACCTCATCCGCGAGCAGGGGTACGCGGTGGACCGCGAGGAGAACACGCTGGGGCTGCGCTGCTTCGGCATCGCGATCCCCTACCGGACCCCCTCGCGGGACGCGATCAGCTGCTCGGTGCCGGTGGCCCGGCTCACCCCCACCCATGAGCAGATGATCAAGGACGCCCTCTTCGACGCCCGCGACCGCCTCACCCTCGCGACCCGCCGCCTCTGACCGTGAGGCTGCGGCGTACGAGTGCGGTTTCGTCGGACCGGGCTGACACACGGGGGCCGTGGTGGTCTGCTGTGACCGGTCGAGTGAAAGGTGAGACGCATGGAGTACGCCCGCCTGGGACGGTCCGGGATCAAGGTGTCGCGGATCTGCCTGGGGATGATGAGCTATGGCGACCCCGAACACCGCACGTGGCAGCTGGACATCGACGCGGCGCGGCCGATCGTGCGGCGGGCGGTCGAGAGCGGCGTGACGTTCTTCGACACCGCCGATATGTACTCCAAGGGCAGAAGCGAGGAGGTCACGGGCGAGCTGCTGCGTGACCTCTTCCGCAGCCGCGACGACTACGTGCTGGCCACCAAGGTGCACTTTCCGATGGGGCCGGGGCCCAACGACCGCGGGCTGTCCCGGAAACACATCCTGGCGGGCATCGACGCCTCCCTGCGGCGGCTGGGCACCGACCATGTCGACCTCTACCAGATCCACCGGTGGGACCCCGAGACGCCGATCGAGGAGACCATGGAGGCGCTGCACGACGTGGTGCGGGCGGGGAAGGCGCGCTATATCGGCGCGTCGTCCATGTTCGCCTGGCAGTTCGCCAAGGCCCAGCACACGGCCGCGGCGGCGGGCTGGACCCGGTTCGTCTCGATGCAGAACCACTACAACCTGCTGTACCGGGAGGAGGAGCGGGAGATGAACCCGCTCTGCCTGGACCAGGGGGTGGGGGTGATCCCGTGGAGCCCGCTGGCGCGCGGGCTGCTCGCGGGCACCCGTGACCGGGACCGCACCGGGGCGACGGCCCGGGCGAGCGACGACCCGCTGGTCCAGACGTGGTACGCGGACGCCGAGTTCGACATCGTGGACACCACCCGTGCCGTGGCCGAGGAGCGCGGGGTGAGCCCGGCGCAGGTCGCGCTCGCATGGCTGCTCGGCAAGCCCGCGGTGACCGCGCCGATCGTGGGGGCGACCAGAATCGGCCACCTGGAGGACGCGGTCGCCGCGGTCGGGGTGCGGCTCGACGAGGAAGAGGTGGCCCGGCTGGAGGCGCCGTACCGCCCGCGCCCCGTCATGGGTCACGGCTGACGGGACGCGGGGGCGGCGGAGCGGGCGGGCGGCTCGGGCAGGCTCAGGTGAGCAGCTGCTCGACCGGGTCGATCCCGAAGTAGAGGGCGAACAGCGCCGCGGTCCCCCACAGCAGCCAGTGCACCTCGCGCGCCTTGCCCAGGACCGCCTTGATGAGCACATACGCGATGAACCCGGCGCCGATCCCATTGGTGATGGAGTAGGTGAACGGCATCACGGCGATGGTGAGGAACGCCGGGATGGCGATGTCGTAGCGCTCCCACTCGATGTGCCGCACCTGGCTCATCAGCAGGAATCCCACGGCGATCAGCGCCGGGGTGGCGGCCTGGGCGGGCACCATGGTCGCCAGTGGGGTCAGGAAGAGGGCGAGCCCGAACAGCGCGCCGGTGACGACGCTGGCGAAGCCGGTGCGCGCCCCCTCGCCGACCCCGGCCGCCGACTCGATGTAGCTGGTGTTGGACGAGGCGGACGCCGCTCCGCCCGCGGCCGCCGCCACCCCGTCGATCAGCAGCACCCGGCCCAGGTTGGGCACCCTGCCTTCCGCGTCGAGCAGCCCGGCCTCGTTGCTCACGCCGACGACCGTGCCCATGGTGTCGAAGAAGTCGGACAGGATCAGGGTGAAGATCAGCAGGACGATGGTGACCACGCCGACCTGCTGGAACGCCCCGAACAGGCTGAAGGAGCCGACCAGGCCGAAGTCCGGGGTGTCGACGATCTTGTCCGGGAGGGAGGGCACGGTCAGCCCCCACGCCTGGGGCTTGATGTCGGCGATCTCGTTGATGATGACCGCGAGCACGGTCGAGGCGACGATACTGATCAGGATCGCGCCCTTGACCTTGCGCACCATCAGGGCGATGGTCAGCAGCACCCCGAGGCAGAAGACGAGCACCGGCCAGCCGGTCAGCCGCCCGGTCGCGCCGAGCTGGACCGGCACTGAACCGGTCATGCCCGGGATGCGGCTGGCGAAGCCCGCGTCGATGAAGCCGATGAAGGCGATGAACAGGCCGATGCCCACACTGATCGCCTGCTTCAGCGGCTGCGGAATCGCGTGCATCACCGCCTCACGCAGCCCGGTGCCCACCAGCACACAGATGATCAGGCCCTCCAGGACCACCAGGCCCATGGCATCGGGCCAGCTCATCTGCGGGGCGATCTGGTACGCGACGACCGCGTTGAGCCCGAGGCCGGCGGCGAGCGCGAGCGGCAGATTACCCCCGACGCCCATGAGGACGGTCATCACGCAGGCGACCAGGGCGGTCGCGGTGACCAGCTGCGGACCGTCGAGCTTCGCGTGGAACTTGTCCTCCGCCCCGCTCAGGATGATCGGGTTCAGCACGAGGATGTAGGCCATCGTGAAGAAGGTGGCGAACCCGCCCCGGACCTCCCGGCCGAGGGTGGACCCCCGCTCGGATATTCGGAAGAACCGATCGAGGCCGTTGCGGCGGGCCGCGGTGGGGGTCGGTGCCTTGTCGGTCACCTGTCGTGCCATGCGTGGCGCTCCTTAAGCGTGAAACAGACGCGTGCGGGGTGACTGGATTGTGCCCACTACGCGGACCGCTCAGGTTTTCGCCGTGTTACGAGATCAACCGCCGTGCGGCGCGGTGCGGTGGGCGCCGCGACGGGGCGTCACTCCATCGTGGAGCCGATATCGGAGCCGTCGGCCACCACCAGGAAGCTGGTGACGGGCAGTGAGCCGTCCTGCCGCCGGGCGCCTTGAGCCGTGATGGGGTTGGTGGTGACGAAGGGCGGGGTGGCCGCGCCACCGGGGCTCCAGCCGCTGCCCCGGCCGGGGCTCCAGTTGTTGCCCCGGGAGACGGCCGCCGCGTCGGTGTCGACCTTGGCGTCGCCGTTGGAGACGGCGAGATTGCGCTCGAGCAGCGCATGGGAGCCGGGGAAGGAGTAGCCCGCGGCCTGGTTGCCGTACGCCGTGGTGCGCCGGACGCGGATCGCGCCGGTGTTGCCGTTGGCCGCGAAGCCGTACTGGGTGTTGTCCCAGGCGGCGGAGTTCCGTATGACATGGGCGGGCGAGGGGGCCGGAGCGTCGCCGCCGAGCTGGAAGCCGCTGCCGTCGCCCCGGAAGTCGCGGATGCGCCAGCGGTTTTCGCCGTTTCCGAAGGCCCAGGTGTGCTCGATAGTGACCGGGCTGGCCCATCTCCACAGGTCCACACCGTCGTCGCTGTTGTTGAACGCCCGGACTCCGGTGATCACATTGCCACGGCCGGAGCCGTGGGTGACGGCTATGCCGTCCGCCTGCTCGCCGCCGGTGGCGTCGTCGTGGTTGTCGTACGCGTCCAGGTTGCGGATGACGTTGTTGTCGGTGCCCTTGCCGCGCAGGGTGAGCCCGGTGTCGCCGTTGCCGTGGGTGGAGAGGCTGTCGAAGACGGTGCGCGCACAGGAGGTGCAGACCAGGCCGCCGCCGGGGGCGTTGCGGAAATCGATGCCCGAGACGGTCCAGTAGTCGGCGCGGAGCGAGAGCAGCGAGGAGCCGGACGAGAGCCGCGAGCCGTCGACCCGGACCTGCTCGGCGCGGTAGGGCCGCAGCTCGACGCGGTCCCGGGCGGTGCCGTCGACGGAGCTGCGGAGGGTCCGGGCGGGGTAGTAGGTGCCGCCGCGCACCTCGATGACGGTGCCCGCCTTCGCGACCGAGAAGGCCTTCTCCAGTGTGCGGTACGGGGATTCGAGCGAGCCGGAGTCCCGGTCGTCGCCCTGGGGGGACACATACACGGTCGACGCCACAGCGCTCGCGCCCTCGGGGGCTGCCGTCAGATAGAGCCCCGCCACGGCCGACGCCACGATGACGGCGCTGCCCAGCGGCAGCGTACGGTCCTTCCGGCGGCGGTGGCGACCGCGCTTGCGCCTCAGCCCCATGGCAACTCCTGTTCTGCGTCGAGGGAACGGGCCGGGGGATCCTGGTCCGACCCATTCCAAGCCGTAGTTGCCGCCAACCCCAGCTTAGGTTGCCGCGCACTCGCGAATTCTTAGATTACGAAATCGGGATGGTCGCACGAGAGGCCGGGGCAAACCTTGATCATTTCGTGGCCGGAAGAGCCTCCTCGCCGGTCAAAGGCGGTCAGGATGCACACAGGACGGATCGCGTCGGCCCATGGCGCGACATCGGGCACGAGACGCCAGATACGGTAACCTCAGGCAACTAAATCCCCGACCGAGGCCCGGGAGGCCCGAGATGCAACCGCGCAGCCCCAGCCGCACCGCCCGGCGGGCCGCCGCGCTCCGCGCGGCCCACCAGACGCTGGACGCGGGCCGCCTGTTCCGCGATCCGCTGGCCGTCCGCATACTCGGAGCGGACGCCGACGAACTGGGCGGCGAGTTCGACGCCTCCCGCACCGCCTCCGAGCGCCGGGGCATCCGCCTGTTCATCGCCGCTCGCTCGCGCTTCGCCGAGGACCGTCTGGCCGCCGCGGTGGAGCGCGGCGTGCGCCAACTCGTGGTCCTGGGCGCCGGGCTGGACACCCTCGCCTACCGCAATCCGCACGAGGCCGCCGGGCTGGCGGTCTTCGAGGTGGACCACCCGGCCACTCAGGAGTGGAAGCGCGAGCGCCTGTCCGGCGCCGGCATCCCGCTGCCGCCGTCGCTGACCTTCGCGCCGGTCGACTTCGAGCGGGAGAGCCTGGGCGACGGCCTGGCCGCGGCCGGACTCGACCCGGCGCGACCGGCGTTCTTCAGCTGGCTGGGCGTGGTGCCGTATCTGACCCGCGACGCGGTGTTCGGCACGCTCGGCTACATCGCGGGCCTGCCCGGCGGCGCGGAGGCGGTCTTCGACTACAGCGAGCCGCCGAGCGCCATGACCCCGCGCGGCCGCGCCGGCCACCGCGTCCGCGCGGCGCGCGTGGCCGCGCTCGGCGAGCCCTTCCTGAGCTATTTCGCGCCCGCGGAGCTGGCGACGGAGCTGAGGGGGCTGGGCTTCGCCGCGGTGGAGGACCTGGACGCGGTCCGGCTCATAACCGGTTACGCCGTCGAACGCACCGGCCACCCCAGGGGCGAGCGCGAACGCCGCTCGACGGCACACGTCCTCCGCACGGCGACGCTTCCCTCATGCCAGTGACGTTGTGGTGAGAAGGGGACACCGACACGCCGATGCCACGGTGTGTCGGTGTCCCCTTCTCACCACAAACCCAAAGGGAGGCCGGGCGGGGCCAGGTAACGCCCGGCCTCCCCGCTTGGGGGGTGGCGACTGTCAGAGGCGGCCCGCGCCCGCGCGCCCGTCGACGATCCCGGGCACCGCGCGCGGCGCGTCGACGCGGGTGCGCAGTGTCGGCGTCCAGCCCGCGTCGTCGCCCAACTGCTCGTCGGGGACGCCCGCGTTGTGGGCGGCGAGGAGGCCTACGGGCTTGCCGCCCACGTAGTTGTTCTTCTCGGTGAGCGCCGTGCCCTTCCACTTCTTGATGACCTTGGCGGGGTCGACCGTGCCGGGCAGGGTGAAGGCGTTGGCCTCGGCGTACAGCTGGGACTCGACGCCGACGCCCCAGCTGTAGGCGTAGCCGTCGGCGGGGGCGATGTAGTGGTTGTTGTAGACGTCGACCTTGCCGAAGCGGACCCGCGGGGCGCGCTCGACGATGTTCTTGAAGACGTTGTGGTGGAGGGTGACGCGGAGCTTGCCACGGTCGGTGGCGCCCGCGCTGTCGCTGTTGCCGATCATCAGCGTCTTGTCGTGGTCGGCGAAGAGGTTCCAGGAGGCGGTGACGAGGTCGGCGCCGCGCACCACGTCCAGTTCGCCGTCGTGCTGCTGGTAGAGCTGGCCGTAGTAGCGGGGTTGGGCGCTGTCGGGGCGGCGGCCGTCGGTGAAGGTGTTGTGGTCGACCCAGACATGAGTGGAGCCGTAGACGACGAGGTTGTCGTACTCGGAGTTCCAGGCGCCGTCCGCGCCGTCGGTCGGGTCCCAGGCGGGGAAGCAGTCGAAGGCGTCCTCAAAGGTGAGATTGCGGATGATCACGTTGTCCGCGCGGGTGACCTGGAGGCTGGCACCCAGCAGCCGGGCGTCCCGGCCGACGCCGAGGATGGTGGTGTGGGAGGGGACGGCCAGCTTGACGCGCTTCCCCTGGACCGCGGCGGAGGCGGCGCGGGCGTCCTCCTGCGGGCCGGATGGCTGGGCGTCGCCCCAGGTGGCCGGGTCGTACGCGGCGAGGTAGGCGTCCAGGCTGTAGCCGTTGGTGGCGTAGTCAGCGCAGCTCAGCGGCTTGCCGGCGGGGTCGGTGTTGGCGTCGATGGTGCCCTTGACGTAGATGGTCCGCGGGCTGCCGTCGGAGCCGTCGAGCGCCTTGGCGAGCTGGGCGCGGTTGGTGACCGTGAAGGTGTGGGCCTTGTCGGCCGCGGCCCCGCCGGTCGTGCCGCCCTCGGCGGAGGCCCAGCCGTCGCCCGCCGGGAGGGTGCCCCGTACGGACGCTGCGGGGGCCGCCGTGGCGGGGGCGGCGGCGAGCACGAGGGAGGCGCAGCAGAGCACCGAGGCGAGCGAGATGACGCGGGCATGACATCTGGAAGTGCGCATGTTCCGGCTCCTTGCGGGACGTGTGGGGGCGTACGGGGGAAGGGACAGGGGGCGCGTGCCGCTACCAGGTGATCCAGCTGTCCGGGATCGCCTCGCCCAGGCGGCGCACCTCGGACGCGGCCAGCACGCCCTTGGACTTGAGCTCGCGCGCGACGAGGCGGGCCACCTCGATCGCGCCGTGCGGCTGGAAGTGGGTGTTGTCCTGCCTGCCGTCCGGGTAGTTGGGCCACTCCCCCGGGGCGAGCCAGTTGAAGCAGCCCTTGGTGGCCTCGGGCCCGAGCCGCTGCCACAGGGCGATGCTCGACGCCTGTACGTCGATCAGCGGCACCCCTTCGGCCCGGGCGAGGGAGCGCACCGCGCCGGGGTAGGCGCCGTGCGTGGGCTGGGCGGTGCCCGCCGCGTCGAACTTGCGGCGCTCGACGGAGGTCAGCAGGACCGGGCGGGCGCCGCGGTCGCGCGCCCCTTTGATGTACAGCCGCAGGTACTGGGGGTACGTGGTGGCCGGATCGGTGCCCCGGGCCGGGTCGTCGGTCTTCTCGTCGTTGTGGCCGAACTGGATGAACAGGAAGTCGCCGGGCCGGATGGCGGCCAGGATCGTCCCCAGCCGCCCCTCGTCGTAGAAGCTCTTCGAACTGCGGCCGTTGGCCGCGTGGTTGGCGACCCGCAGCCGGTCGGCGAGGAAGAAGGGCAGGGCCATCCCCCAGCCGGTCTCCGGGGCGGCCGAGGCAGCCTTCGTGGCGGCGGTGGAGTCGCCCGCGAGGTAGATGGTCGCCCCGGCGCGGGGCGTGCCGCGCCCGCCGGAGCGGGCCTGGGCGGTGCCGGTCGCGGCGAGGGCGAGCGGGGCGGCGGCGAGCGACGCGGCCGCGTGTCTGCGGGAGAGTGTCATGGCGTGCGGATGCCTTTCGTCCAGGTCACGGGGGTCACGGGGGACGCGCATGGGGCACGGATGGGGCACGGAAGAGGCGGGGATGTGCGCGGATGGGGCGCGGGCCGGCCGCCGGCGCGGCGGCCGGCCCGCGACGGGACACGCCTAGTTGTGCTTCTTCCAGTCCGCCTGGGCCTCGTTGAGCTCCTTGGCGACCTTGTCGCAGAACTCCTTGGCGGTCATCTTGCCGAGCAGCACCTTCTGGAAGTTCGGCTCGTTGTCCGCCTTGCTGATGGTGTTCCAGTCCGGCAGGTAGTACGGCAGCTGCACCACCTTGGTCTGCGGGTCGCTGAGCGACTCCAGCGCCGCCTTGGTCGGCGGGGCCTGCTGGATCCAGGCGTCGTCCGCGGCGTCGACGTTGGCCGGGAGGGCGCCGGTGTCCTCGTTCCAGAGGCTGTTCATCTCCGCGGAGGCAGCGAACTCGATGAACTTCCAGGCCGCCGCCTTGTTCTTGCTCGCCTTGAACAGGCCGAGCCCGTCGACCGGGTTGGAGATGATGGTGCGCGGCTGCCCCTCGGCGGACGGCGGCGCCGGCACACCGGCGATCTTGTCCTTGCCGAACGCCTTCACATGGTCGTTGTAGCTGCCGAGGTTGTGCTGCAGCATGCCGATGTCGCCCTGGTCGAACTCGGCGACCATCTTGGTGAAGTCGTTGTTCAGGTCGGCGGCCGGGGTGACCTTCTTGTAGAGGCCGACGTACTTCTCCAGCGCCGCGACGTTCTTGGGGTCGTTGAGGGTGGTCTTGTCGCCGTTCCAGAAGGTGTCGATGCCGGACTGGGCGTACATCATCTCCATCGCCTGGGCGATGGACCCGGCCCCGCCGCGCAGGGTGAAGCCGAACTTGTTCTTGCCCTTGTCGGTCAGCTCGTCAGCGGCCTTGTAGAAGTTGTCCCAGGTGGTCGGCGCCGGCAGGTTCTTGGCCTTGAACAGGTCGGTCCGGTACCACAGGGTGCCCTGGTTGGCCGAGGTCGGGACGGAGAACAGCTCCTTGTCGTCGCCACCGGCCGCGCGGACGCTCTCCACCATGTTCTTGACCAGCTTGCCCTTGAGCGGGCTGTCCTGGATACGGTCGGTGACCGGCTCGAGGGCGTTCTGGACGACGAGGTTGGCCAGGTACGCCGTGCCCACACCGCCCACGTCGGGAAGGCTGTCGTTGCCGCCCTGGATGGCCGTGGTGTACTTCGACTGGACGTCGGCGATCGGGATCGGCACGTACTCGACCTCGATGTCCGGGTACTTCTTCTCGAACTTGGCGATGATCTGCTTCCAGACCGCGGTGCGCGGACCGCCGTTGTTGTCCCAGAAGACGATCTTGCCCTTGCCGGACCCCTCCGACCCGGAGCTCGACCCGTCGTCCCCGCACGCGGTGGCGGACAGGGCGAGGGCGAGCGTCACGGCCACGGCCGCGGCGCCGCGCACGGCGCTGCCGCGCCGGCGGGATATCGCTGGTATGGGGTTGTTTCTCATATGCGCATCTCCTAGTGAGTCTGGGGTGCCCAGCCGTCGCTGCCCGCGAGATAGTCGGCCACCTCGTGGTCCGCGGCGTCGGCGTCCGTCATCCGCGGTCGGTCGGCGGACGGGGCGGCCCCCGGTCCGGTGTTGCGGTACTCGCTGAAACGGGCTTCCTGCCACGGGAATCCGCCCATGTCCGTCCACGGGGCGGACTTGATCGCGGCGGGCAGCGAGGTGTCCCGGATCAGCACCTGGGCGATGGCGTCCGGCTCGCCGCCGGGGTGCCAGGGGCGGCCGAGGTGGAAGCTCTGGTCGGGCGCGTCGCTGACGATCCGGCTCCCGGTGATGAGGAAGCCGTACGGATTGCCCTTCCAGGTGCTCGCGGCGGTGATCCAGCCGTTGTTGCTGTCGCTGCCGCGGCTGAGCGCCTTGATGGTGGAGCGCTCGATGACGGTGGTGGCGCGCCCGTAGATGAAGTCGACGTCGCCCTCGATGTACGCGTCGCGGAGGTAGACGCGACTGACGGTGGTCAGCTTGGGGCTGTCGGTCATCAGGGTGTCCTGGTTGCCTTTGAACGCTGTGTCCGTGAAGACGATCCGGTCGCCGGTCGTCTTCATGGCCAGCGCCTGCTCGCCCTTCAGCTCGTGGGCGGCCTCGTCGAAGTCGTTGACGAAGGTGAGGTGGCGGGCGGTCACATCGCTCGCGGCGATCAGGACGGTGGCGCTGCCGGTGGAGCCGCCGTACTCGGCCGGGGTGTCATGGACGATGACGGTGTCGCCGCGGTCCGGGCCGGTGCCCTGGAAGGTGAGGTACGGCTTGTCGGCCGGGACGCGGACCTGCTCGCGGTAGGTGCCGGGCGCGATGGCGATCGTGATCCGTCCGTCGTTGCCCGCCGGTACGGCGTCGACGGCGGCCTGGACGGTACGGAAGTCGCCGGAGCCGTCGGCCGCGACGCGCAGCACGGTGTCCGTGCCGAGCCGGCTCTGCGGGCCGGAGAACTTCTTCACCAGGGCGGGCACGGCGGCCGCCGGGTCGAGCCGGTACGGGTAGAAGTCGCGCGGGTCGAAGGCGTCGCCCCGGGTGTCGTGGCGGCCCGAGGTGTCGCGGGCGATGCTGCCGCGCTGGACCAGCTCGGCGGTCTCGTCGGCCTGGTAGGGGTTGCGCACCCCGTCGTAGTAGCTGTTCTCGATCACCATCTTGGTCCGGCCGCGGGACCAGTTGCCGTACGTCCACACCGGGTCCTCGTCCCGGTACTGCGCGGACAGGTAGTTGTTGTAGAGGTGGGCGTGCGCGGCGTTGTCGATGGACGGGCTGCGCTGCTTGATGCCGGTGAACCAGTTGTGGTGCACGGTGATGTTCGTGGTCACGTTGTCGGTCCAGCCGAGGCCGAACGCCTTGTTGTGGTTCTTGAAGACGTTCCAGGAGACGGTGATGTAGTCGCTGTCCTTGCGGATGTCGAGCAGTCCATCGCCCATGTGGGTGAACGTGTTGTGGTCGATCCACACGTGGTGGACGGTGTCCATCTGGATCGCGTCGAAGTCCTGGGTCTTGCCGTTCCAGTCGCCCTCGACGTAGCTGTCCCGGATGGTGAGGTTCCGGATGATGACGTTGTGGGTGCCGGGGTTGAGGTGGAGCTCGCCGTGGACGATCTCCGCGGTGGTACCGACGCCGATGAGGGTCTTGTTCGAGGCGACGACGATGTCCGAGCCGAAGGGGTCTACGGTGATCGAGCCTGCGATACGGATGGTGTAGGGGTCGGGGGCGGCGGCGTACTTGGTGAGGTCTTGCTGGGTGCGGACGGTGACTACTTTGCCGCCTGCGCCGCCGGTTGTGCCGCCTGCGGCGGCGGCGAAGCCGTCTGGTTTGTCCGACCATGTTTTGGCTGGGGTTTGTGGTTGTGCTTGCGCTGTGGGGGCGTGGAAGCCGGTCAGTAGTGTCAGGAGTGTGGCCAGGAGCGCGGCCGTGGCCGTAAGAGCACGCGCCGTTGTGATTGCTGTGCGTGGCCGTCTGCGGGTGGGGTTGTGCCCACCCGTTCCTCCCCCAGCTACCGCTGGGAGGTGCCCCCTCAGCGGAACGATTCCCCACAACCTCATTGATCGCTTCCTTCCGTGTGGAACTTGGTGAACTCGGCGTGGCCCGGTGTGCCTTGGCCGTCTGGGGCCGTTGCGAAGAGGCCCAGGAGCGCGCCCACCCAGCGCCACGGCGTGGCGGCGAAGACGGGGCCGGAGGGGTGCCAGCCGTTGCCGTCTCCTGTGTCGGTGAGGAAGCGGCAGCGGGCGCCGTGGGAGACCTCGATACGGAGTCGGGCCCGGCCGTCGGGTGCCTCGCGTGGGGGTTCGGCGTCCCGTTCCCGTTCGGTGGCGACGTCGGCGAAGCGGTGGACGAGGCGGGTCCCGTCCGCCGTCCGCTCGAGGCCGATCCAGCCGAACGCGTCGCCCAGGACCGCCAGCCCCGCCTTGGCGCCCGGTACGTCGCTGTGCAGGGACAGCCCGACCGTCACCGTGAACTCCTCCGCGGGCAGCCGTTGTACCAGGACGTTCGGCAGCCGCCTCAGGTCGTGCGCGTCGGCGGTGCGGTGGCAGGTCAGCCGCAGGCCGTCGCCGCTGTGGGCGGTGGTCCAGCCCGGCGCCGGGTTGGCCGTCCACGACCACTGGCGGCCGAACCGCCCGCCCGGGAAGCCGTCGTCGGTCGCCGGGGCCTCGGGGGGCTGCGACTCCGCCTTGGGTTTGCGGTACGAGGCGACGGGCTCGCCGCGGTCGCCCATCACGGGCCAGCCGTCCTCGGCCCACTCCATGGGCTGGAGGTGCACCACGCGCCCGTACGCCCCGCGCTGCTGGAAGTGGAGGAACCAGTCCTCGCCCGCCGGGGTGTCCACCCACGCGCCCTGGTGCGGGCCGTTGACGTCGGTGCGGCCCTGGGCCAGGACGGTCCGGTGTTCGTACGGGCCGAAGAAGTCCCGCGAGCGCAGCGCGCCCTGCCAGCCGGTCTCCACGCCCCCCGCCGGGGCGAGGATCCAGAACCAGCCGTCCCGGCGGTAGACCTTCGGCCCTTCCAACGTGAACCAGCCGGGGATGGCGTCCGCGTCGACGATCAGCGTGCCCTCGTCCAGCAGGGCGGTGCCGTCGGGGCTCATCCGGTGGCCGGTGAGCCGGTTCTTGACCCCGGCACGGGACTTGGCCCAGGCGTGGACCAGGTAGGCCGAGCCGTCGTCGTCCCACAGCGGGCAGGGGTCGATCAGGCCCTTGCCCGCCTTGAGCAGGTGCGGCCTGGTCCACGGGCCGCGCGGGTCGGGGGCGTTGATCTGGTAGACGCCGGCGTCGGGGTCGCCCCAGAAGATCCAGAAGCGGTCGTCGTGGTGGCGGATGCTGGGTGCCCACACCCCGCAGTCGTGCCGTGGGGCGGCGAAGGTCTCCTCGGGTTCGAGGCGTTCGAGGGCGTGGCCGATCAGCCGCCAGTTGACCAGGTCGCGGGAGTGCAGGATCGGCAGGCCGGGGGCGCGGCCGAAGCTGGAGGCGGTGAGGTAGTAGTCGTCGCCGACCCGGATGGCGTCGGGGTCCGACCAGTCGGCGTTCAGCACGGGGTTGCGGTAGGTGCCGTCTCCCTGGTCGGCCCGCCACACCGGCCGGTTCGTCGACGTGTTCGCCGCTGGGGTCATACGGTCGCTCCCTTGTCGGACAGCTGTGCCCCGATACGGGCCGCCGCCTCGCGGTCCAGGCGGCCGTCGGCGACCGCGGTGACGATGCGCCGGGTGACGGTGTCGGCGGGGGCGATGGCCAGCCGCCGGTCCCAGGCGAGGGCCGAGCCGATGCCCGGGTAGTCGCCGGTGCGGACGAACCAGGGGTCGGCGCGGGTGTCGCCGGTCGCCCCGGCGAACACCAGCGTCCAGTCCTCGGCCGCGAGCGCCAGCCAGTCCGAGGTCCTGCCGTGCGCCGCGGCCTCGCCCTCGCCGTCCGCGCTGAAGACCCGCGGCGGCTCGCTGCGGCGCGGCGCGCGCCAGAAGAAGCCGCCGTAGCCCGCGCCGGGGCGGCCGTTGGTGGCCGGGCTGCCGATGGTGATGGTCTCCCCCGTCACATTGGTGAGGGCGGTGGTGAAGTCGAGCGCCCAGCAGCCGCCGGCGCCGTGGGAGACGGTGCGCACCGCGACCGTGCGCCGCTCCAGCAGGATCTGCCGTCCGCCCGCGACCCAGGACAGCTCCTCCACGAAGCCGTCCGGGTCGCGCAGCAGCCAGCCCAGGTGGCGCTGCGAGCCGTGGTTGTCCAGTTCGGTGGGGCCCTGGCCGCGCACATAGGTGCGGCCGCCCCAGAAGTTGCGCCCGGCCACGTCCGGGACGGCCATGCCGACGCCCAGGTGGTGCGGGTGGTCGGCGGGGCGCGACTCGGTGACGGTGATGCCCGCCAGGGTCCGTACGGGGTGCAGATACGGGCGGGGGGAGAGGGTGCCGGGCAGCTGCGGGCGGTGGGTGTAGGTGCCGACGGGGCGCCCGTCGCAGCGCAGGACGGTGCAGGGGGGCCGGTTGGCCAGGGAACGGTTCATGTGTGGGGGACCTCCGCGGGCGGTGCGGCCCAGGGGGCACGCAGTTCCGAGTAGAGGGCGAGGCGTTCCGCGCCGGCGGCGACCAGGCGGTCGATGCCCGGTACGACGCGGCGTTTCGCCGAGGGCGCCGCGCCGACGCCCGGCTCGGTGCGCCAGGCGTCCGCGGGGAGCCGGACCGGATCGGGGGCGGTGCGGATGGCTTCGACGACGCGCATGAACGCGCCGGTGCGCTGCGGGGGGACGAGCAGTTCGGTGCCGTCGCGCAGATGCGCGGCCAGGTTCTCCAGGAGGTCGGTCCTGGGGTGGTCGGTGGTCTCGGGCTCGTGTCCGGGGCGCTCCAGGAGCACCCGGTCCAGCTTGTACCAGAAGGTGATCCGGCCACGGTCGCCGTGGATCAGGACGTACGGCTCGCCGGGCTGTTCGGCGCACAGCGTGGCGGCGACGGTGACGGTGCCCGAGCCGGCGGAGCGGGCGGTGCGCAGCCGTACGCAGGAGGTGTCATCGGACTCGATGTCGTTGGCCCGGAACAGCTCCAGCTCGATGGAGGTGATGTCCTCGGCGCGGTCGGCGCCGTCGATGCGCAGGGCGGTGGCGACGGCGTGGGCGAGGGGGTTGGTGAGCACGCCGTCGATGACGTCCCGGCCGTCGAGAGAGCGGTGTCCGGCCCAGGGGGCGCGGGTGTAGTAATCCTCGTCACGGGCCCAGGCGCCGGCCGCGCCGATGCCGGTGACCTCTCCGATGGCGCCGTCGGAGATGAGTTTTGGGATCGCGGTGAGCGCGTGGGAGCCGAGCGACTGGAAGCCGATCTGGCAGGCGGTGCCGAGTTCGCGCAGGCCCTCGGTCATGCGGGTGAACTCGGCGTAGGAGGGCGTGGGGGGCTTCTCCAGCAGCAGGTAGGCGCCGCGCCCGGCGGCGGCGAGGGCGAGGTCGGCGTGGGTGTGGATGGGGGTGCAGATGACGGCGATCCGCGCGCCGGTGCGCGTGACGAGGTCGGCGAGGTCGGCGGACTGCTCGGGGGTGCCGAGGCCGTCGCCGAGCTCTTCGGCGGTCAGGGGGGTGAGTTCACAGACTCCGGCGAGCCGGACCAGGCCCTGGGCGGTCAGCCGCCGGATGTTCTCCAGGTGCCAGCGGCCGTGGCCGCGGGCGCCGGCGAGTACGAGGGGGGTGGGTTCCATGGTCGCCTCTCAGCCGATCCGTCCGGCGCCCGCGCCGCGGGCCACGTCCTTGACCGCCTTCGTGGCGCCGTCGATCCGGCCGTGCAGGGCGGGGGTCCAGCCCACGTCGGGCTCCAGGTCGCGCTCGCTGCCGGAGTTGTAGGAGTTGTGGATGGCGAGCAGGTCGACACGGTAGCCGTTGAACTCAGCTCCGCTCTGGTGCAGCGCGCTGCCGTTCCAGCTCTTCACCAGGTCGGCGGCCTCGACGTGGCCGGGGGTGGTGAACGCGTTGTTCTCGGCGTAGATGCGCGACTCGGTGGACACGCCCCACGAGTAGCGGTAGTCGGTGCCCTCGGGGACCTCGTAGGCGTTGTTGTAGACGTGGACCTGGCCGAAGCGGACCCGCGGGGCGCGCTGGACGACGCCCTTGAAGCTGTTGTGGTGGAGGGTGACCCGCAGTTTGCCGCGGTCGCCGGTGGCGGTGTCGCTGTTGCCGATGAGCATCGCCTTGTCGTGGTCGGCGAACCGGCTCCAGGAGACGGTCACCAGGTCCGAGCCGTTCGTGATGTCCAGCAGCCCGTCGTGGCGCAGGTAGTTGCGGCCGAAGTAGGTGGGCTCGGCGGCGTCGGGGTGTCCCTTGTCGCTGATGGTCACGTGGTCGACCCACACGTGGGTCGCGCCGCGCAGCCAGATGTTGTCGTACGCGGTCTTCCAGTCGCCGAGGCCGCCGGTGTTGGGCTGCCAGACGGGGAAGCAGTCGTAGGCGTCGCGCAGTTCGAGGTTGCGGACGATGACGTTGGAGGCGTCCCTGATCTGGAGGCTCGCGCCCTTGAGGACGGCGTCCCGGCCGACGCCGACGAGGGTGGTGTTGGAGCCGACGGCCAGCTCGACCCGCTCCGCCTGGCGGGCCGCCGAGGCCGCCCGGGCGTCCTCTTGCGGGCCGGAGGGCTTCTGGCCGCCCCAGCGTCTCGGGTCGTAGGCGGCGAGGTACTTCTCGGTGGTGTAGCCGTCGGTGGCGTAGTCCGCGCAGCTCAGCGGGCGCCCCCGGGCGTCGGTGTTGGCGTCGATGGCCCCCCGGACGTAGATGATCTTCGGTACGGGGCTGCCGCCGTCCAGCGCGGCGGCCAGCTGCGCGCGGGTCCGTACGGTGAACACCCGCGCGTCATCGGCCGCGGCCCCGCCGGTGGTCCCGGCGCCCTCCGCCGCCCACCCGTCGTCCGCCCCGAGCACCTCACGCCCCAGGTCGCGGCCGGGCGCGGGCGGCTCGGCCTGCGCGCCGGCCCTGGCCTGTGCGCCGGCCGGCAGAGCCAACCCGACAAGCGCGGCGGCGGCCAGGGCCGCGGTGCCGAGTCGAGCCCAACCCGTGCGCGGCGCGCGCGATATCGCTGGAACGCCCCGTCCTTGGGGGTGCGCCATGCTCATCTTCGGACCTCCTTGTCCGCGAGAGATGTGCTCCGATCAGCCGCCCGGTTGAGCGGCGGCGTTTCGGCCTAGCCCTTGACCGCCCCCGCGCTGAAGCCGGTGATCAGCCACTTCTGGATGAAGGCGAACACGATGACGACCGGCACGGCGGCGATCACACCGCCCGCCGCCAGGGCTCCCAGGTCGACGCTGTCCGCCCCGATGAGGGTGTTGAGGCCGACCGGGATGGTCTGCTTGTCCTGGGAGCTGAGGAACATCAGGGCGAACAGGAAGTGGTTCCAGCTGTGGACGAAGGCGAAGGAGCCCACCGCGATCAGCCCGGGCCGCAGCAGCGGCAGCACCACCGCGCAGAAGGCGCGGAAGCGGCCGCAGCCGTCCACCCATGCCTGTTCCTCCAGGGACACCGGCACGTTCTTGATGAAGCCGCTGATGAGGATCATGGACAGCGGCAGCTGGAAGACCGTCTCCGCGATGACCACGCTCCCCAGCGAGTTGATCATCTGCAGGTTCTTGAAGATCTCGAAAAGCGGGACCAGCATCAGCGCGCCGGGGATGAACTGCGAGGCCAGCAGCGCCAGCATGAACCCCTTTTTGATCTTGAAGTCGAAGCGCGCCAGGGCGTAGCCGCCGGCCAGGGCGACCGCCGTGGTCATCACCAGCGAGGAGACTCCGACGATCATGCTGTTCTGGAAGAAGACCCCGAAGCTGCGCTCGTTCCAGACCTTGGCGAAGTGCTCGCCGGTCATCGGCCAGGGCACCAGCGAGGTGGAGCCGGCCGGGCGCAGCGCGAACAGCAGCATCCAGTAGAACGGGATCAGGGTGAACAGCAGGTAGAGGGCCAGCGGCAGATAGATCTGCCAGCGCGGCACACCGTCGTCGAGCTTGCGCCCGCGCTTGTTGCCCTTGTCCACGGCCGCAGGTGCGTCGGGGGCGGGGGCGAGGCCCTTCTCCGCGAGTGCGGTGGTCACTTGTTGTCGCCTCCGAACTTGCTCAGGCGCAGATAGAGGATCGAGCAGAAGAGAAGGATCACGAAGGCGACGGTGGTCAGCGCGGACGCGTAGCCGAAGTCATGTCCGTCGATGCCGGTGTTGGCGACGTACAGCGGGAGGGTGGTGGTCTGCCCGGCCGGGCCGCCGCCGGTGAGGGTGTAGAGGAGGTCGACGTTGTTGAACTCCCACACCCCGCGCAGCAGCGTGGAGAGGATGATCGCGTCCTTCAGATGCGGCAGGGTGATGTGGAAGAACTTCCGTATCCGCCCCGCGCCGTCGACCGAGGCCGCCTCGTACAGGTCCTTCGGGATGGACTGCAGATCGGCCAGGATGAGGATGGCGAAGAACGGGACGCCGCGCCACAGTTCGGCGAGGACGGCCGCCCAGAAGACGGTGCCGGTGTCGGAGAGCACCGAGGTGCCGTAGCTGCCGATGCCCGCGTCCGCCAGGTAGCGGCTGATGCCGGTGGACGGGTTGTAGAGCAGCATCCAGATGGTGGTGGTCAGCACCCCGGACACCGCCCAGGGCGAGAAGACCAGGGCACGCGCGATGCCGCGGCCGATGAAGGTCTGGTTGACCAGCAGGGCGAGCGTGAGTCCGAGGACCAACTGCAGCAGCACCTCGGTGACGACCCATTTGCCGCTGAAGGCGAGGGTGTCCCAGAACTGGGGGTCGTCCGTGAAGATCTTGGTGAAGTTGTCCAGGCCCGCGTAGCCGTTCCGCCAGGGCTTGGTGACGTTGTAGTTCTGCAGGCTGTAGTACAGGACGCTGAGCATCGGATAGGCGATGAAGCCCACCATCAGCAGCCCTGCGGGGGCGATCAGCAGATACGGGAGGCGACGGGTGGTGCCTCCGGTACGGCGCCGGGGGACCCGGGGTGGTTTCGCCACGGCGTCGGCCATGACTGCTTCTCCGTTCTCAGGGTGCAGGTCGGGCGGGTGAAGCGCTTACCGAATGTCGTTCGATATTTCGTACAAAAAATCCGTGTGGAAACAGCTGCTCAGAGGGGGCGTCAGCCCGCGTACGGTTCGGGGTCCGCGCCGGGGGCGGCGAGGAAGCGGAAGTCGCAGCCGGTGTCGGCCTGGGTCATCTGTTCCTGGTAGAGCGCGCCGTAGCCGCGGGTATAGCGCGGCGGGGGCGGCGTCCATCCCGCCCGGCGCCGCTCCAGCTCGGCGTCGTCGACCTCCAGGCGCAGGGTGCGCGCCTCGACGTCGAGGGTGATCAGGTCGCCGGTGTGGACGAGGGCGAGCGGCCCGCCGACGTACGACTCGGGCGCGATGTGCAGCACACAGGCGCCGTAACTGGTCCCGCTCATCCGCGCGTCGGAGATGCGGACCATGTCCCGCACCCCCTTCTTGAGGAGGTGGTCGGGGATCGGCAACATGCCGTACTCGGGCATGCCGGGGCCGCCGAGCGGGCCGGCGTTGCGCAGTACCAGCACGCTGTCCTGGGTGATGCCGAGCGCGGGGTCGTTGATGGTGGCCTGCATCGTCTTGTAGTCGTCGAAGACGACGGCGGGGCCGGTGTGTTTGAGCAGGTGCTGCTCGCAGGCGATGTGCTTGATGACCGCGCCGTCGGGGCACAGGTTGCCGCGCAGCACCGCCACTCCGCCCTCGCTCGCCCGCGGGTTGTCGAGCGGGCGGATGACCTCGGGGTTGTGGACCAGGGCGCCGTCGAGCTGTTCGCGCAAGGTGGCGTGGGCGACGGTGGGGCGGTCCAGGTGCAGGGTGTCCTTCAGCTGAGCGAGGAAGCCGGGCAGCCCGCCGGCGAAGTGGAAGTCCTCCATCAGGTAGCGGCCGCCGGGGCGGAGGTCGGCCAGCACCGGGACGGTGCGGGCGATCCGGTCGAAGTCGTCGAGGGTGAGCCGCACTCCGGACCGCCCGGCCATGGCGATCAGGTGGATCACGGCGTTGGTGGAGCCGCCGAGCGCGAGGACGGTGGCGACCGCGTCCTCGTATGCCTCACGGGTGAGGATCTTGGAGAGCTTGAGGTCCTGCCAGACCAGTTCGACGATCCGCAGCCCCGAGGCCGCGGCCATCCGGTCGTGTCCGGAGTCGACGGCCGGGATGGAGGAGGCGCCGGGGACGGTGACGCCCATCGCCTCGGCGGCGGCCGTCAGCGTCGAGGCGGTGCCCATGGTCATGCAGTGGCCGGGCGAGCGGGCCAGACCGCTCTCCAGCTCGGACATCTCGCAGTCGCCGATGAGCCCGGCCCGCTTGTCGTCCCAGTACTTCCACATGTCGGTGCCCGAGCCCAGGACCTCGTTGCGCCAGTGGCCCGGCAGCATCGGCCCGGCCGGTACGAAGACGGTCGGCAGGTCGGCGGTGGCGGCCCCCATCAGCAGCGCCGGGGTGCTTTTGTCGCAGCCGCCCATGAGCACCGCGCCGTCCACCGGGTAGGAGCGCAGCAGCTCCTCGGTCTCCATGGCGAGGAGGTTGCGGTAGAGCATGGGCGTCGGCTTCTGGAAGGTCTCCGAGAGCGTCGACACCGGGAATTCGAGCGGGAATCCGCCGGCCTGCCACACCCCGCGCTTGACCGCCTGCGCGCGGTCCCGCAGATGCGCGTGGCAGGGGTTGATGTCGCTCCAGGTGTTGAGGATCGCGATGACGGGCTTGCCGAGGTGTTCCTGGGGGAGGTAGCCGAGCTGGCGGGTGCGGGCCCGGTGGCTGAAGGAGCGCAGGCCGTCGGTGCCGTACCACTGGTGGCTGCGCAGCTCTTCGGGTGTTCTGCGGGGCGTGGTCGCCGGGGGCGTGGGGGTCTGGGGGGTCGCGGGCGTCATATCGCCCACCCCTGTACGAGCGCGGCGACCTCGGCGCGCTGCGGCTCGGGCAGCGGGCTGCTGGGCGGGCGGATGTCGCGGCGGCACAGGCCGAGCGCGGCAAGCGCTTCCTTGACGACGCTGACGTTGTTGGCCGACTGGTGGGCGGCGCGCAGGTCCTCGAAGGGCCGGATCTGCTCCCACACCTTCATGGCGCCCGCGTAGTCCCCGGCGCGCAGCGCGCCCAGCATGTCGAGCGAGACCTTCGGGGCGACGTTGACCAGGCCGGAGGTGAAGCCGGTGGCGCCGACGGCCCAGTACGAGGGCGCGTACAGCTCGGCGAGCCCGGCCACCCAGACGAACCGGTCGAGCCCCGCGTCGCGGGCCACGGCGGCGAAGCGCGCGGCGTCCGGCACCGCGTACTTGACGCCGATGACGTTGGGGCAGGCCTCGCCGAGGCGGGCGATGGCGCTGCCCTCGATCAGCGGGTTGCGCAGATACGGCACCACCCCGAGCTCGGGAACGGCCTCGGCGATGGCGCGGTGGTAGTCGACCCAGCCGTCCTGGGAGACGTAGGGGTGCACGGGCTGATGCACCATCACCATCCCGGCGCCCACCTCGCGGGCGTGCCGGGCGGCCTCGACCGCGGTGGCCACATCGTGGCCGATGCCGACGAGGACGGCGGCCCGGTCGCCGGTCTCCTCCACGGTCAGCTCGGTGACCAAGCGGCGCTCGGCGAGGGTGAGGGCGTAGAACTCGCCGGTGTTGCCGTTGGGCGTGACGGCCCGTACGCCGCCGTCCAGGAGCCGGCGCAGCAGGGCACGGTAAGTGTCCTGTTCCACGGCGCCCTCGGCGTCGTACGGAGTCACCGGGATCGCCACGACGTCCGCGAGCGCAGCCCTCAGTGGTGAGTGGTCCATACGGTGCCTTTCCTCTCTGGTGGGGGCCGATGGTGCTGGTCGGTCCGATGACGGTCGTCGGGTGGGGGTGAGGCGCGCGGGCGCGTGCGGGACCGTCCCCTCAACGCACGCGCCCACGCGGTCTAGGGGGCCACCTCGGCGGCCCGGCTTCCGGCGCCCGCGACGGGGCCCTCGGCGGCGACTTCCGGGAAGGCGCGCCGGACGAAGGAGGCGATGTGGTCGTGCAGGGCGTCGGCCGCGCCGTCCGCGTCGCCGTCGAGCGCGCGGGCGAGGATCTGGCGGTGTTCCTGCGCCTCCCGCTCCCAGGACGGGACCGCCTGCCAGGCGACGGCGGAGACGAGTGCCGCCTGGTCGCGCAGCTCGTCGAGGATTCCGGCCAGCAGCGGGTTGCCGCAGGGCAGATACAGCGCGCGGTGGAAGTCGCGGTTGGCCAGCGACCGGTCGGCCGGGTCGGCCGCGGCGTCGGAGCGCTCAAGGGCGGCGCTCGCACCGGCCAGGTCGGCGCGCGTGGTGACGGTGCGGCGCAGCGCCTCGGGCTCCAGCAGCAGGCGTACGTCGTATACGGCCTGGGCCATGGCGGTGTCGACGGTGCGTACGGTCGCGCCCTTGTACTCGCTCATCACGACGAGCCCGCGGCCGGCGAGGGTCTTGAGGGCCTCGCGGACCGGGGTCTTGGAGACGCCGAACTGGGCGGCCAGCTCGGTCTCGACGAGGGGCTGGCCGGGCCGCAGCTGTCCGGTGAGGATCCCGTGCTTGACCGCCTCCAGTACGTACTGCGTACGGGAGGGGATCGGGCTCGGCGCAATGTCCATGGGCTCTCAGATCTCACATATCGCGTCTCATATATGACGTACGAAGTACGACGCGATGAAATTAGGGCCGCCCCGGGAGTTCGTCAACGGTTCTGACGAAAATCGCCGGGGCGGCCCTGTGAGTTGATCGTGCGTCAGGGGAGCCGTTCGAGGGCGGTACGCACGGCGGCGAGGTCCGCGTCGGAGGCCAGTCCGGCGTGGTACAGGCGGATTTCGTCCGCGCCGAGGCCGATCGCGTGGGTGGCGTCGGCTTCGAGGGTGGCCGGGCTGCCGCCCATGCCGGCGACGACGGTGAAGTTCGCCGCCAGGGTGGTGCGTTCGGTCGTGTGCGGCACGAAGGGGGTCAGCACATCGGCCCGCGCCGCGTCGTTCCCGGTGCAGGGCAGCACGACGCCGTCGGCGTGGCGGAGGATGCCCGCGGGGTCCACTCCGACGTTCGCGCCGAAGCGGTGGGGCGCCGGGTCGGCGTGCAGCAGCACCTGGAACCTGCCGCTCGCCGCCTCCCGTACGGCGGCGACCGCGTCCCGCTGCAGCTCGGCCGCGACCCGGTTCCGCCAGGTGGCGAAGGTGGCGAGGTGGTCGGCGCCGAGCAGCTTCTCCACCTCGGCCCACTCGGCGGCCCGGTCGCCGCCGCCCTGGGCCGCCTCCCCCGACCAGATGGGCCGCAGCGCGCGCCGCACCGCGTGCCGCAGCTCGTCCGGGTCGGCGCCGAGCGAGACGTAGCCCGCGTGGCAGCTGTCGCAGAAGCACAGCGACATCAGGTACTGGGCGGCGCCGCCGAGCGAGACCCCGCCGATCTTGTCGTGCGCGTGCAGATGTGTGACCCCGTACCAGCCGCAGGACTCCAGTTCGGTGCCGCGGGTGCCGGGGCGCACCGCGGCCTCGGCGGCCAGGTCGACCACGTACGCGCGCACCTCGGGGCGGGCGATGCAGGGCGCCCAGGGGTAGCGGTCGCCGTAGGCGTTGCGCACGGAGGTGTGCGGAAGCTCGTCGCCCAGGCGGGAGTTGTGCGCGAGGACCACCCAGGAGTGCACCTCGAGCCCGGCGTCGGCGAGCGCGCGGGCCGCCTCGCCGTACGGGTCGGCGCCGTCCACCCAGGACTGCTCGTACGGGCGCAGCGCCCGGCCCGCCCAGCGGTCCGGGTCCGGCGGGTAGAGGACGGCCGCGTGCCGGGCGGTGACGATGCGGTGGCGCGGGTGGCGCGGGGTCAGCGCGCGGGTGGAGTGGTAGGCCGAGGCGAGGGTGACCTGCTGGACCCCGAGGTCGGCGATGCGGCGGGCGGCGTCGGGGTCGCCGACGACGTCCCAGGGGTAGACGAAGGCGGAGGCTTTCAACGCGGTTTCCCCTCGGGGTCGTCAGGCTTCGGTGGCGGTGGCGGTGGTGGCGGGGACCAGGGCCAGCCCGCGCTCGATCAGCTCGGCCAGCTCCTTGACGTGGGCGGGGCTGGGCTCCGACAGCGGCGAGCGCACCTCGCCGACGTCCAGGCCGCGCAGCCGCACGCCCGCCTTGACCAGCGAGACGGCGTAGCCGCGCCCCTGGTTGCGCAGCTCGACCAGCGGCCGGTAGAAGCCGTCCAGCAGCGCGTTCGCCGTCGCGTCGTCGCCCGTGGTCAGGGCCTTGTGGAAGGCGAGGGCGATCTCGGGGGCGAAGCAGAAGACCGCGGAGGAGTAGAGCAGCACGCCGATGCCTCGGTAGGCGAGCCCGGTCAGCTCGGCGGTGGGCAGCCCGTTGAAGTAGAGGAACTTCCCCTCCGGGTCGTCGGCGCGCACCGCGCTGACGATGCGCTGCAGCAGGTCCAGGTCGCCGAGGCCGTCCTTGAGCCCGATGATGCCGGGGACCTTGGCGAGCTCGACCACGGTCTGCGGGGCGAGGACGACGTTGTCCCGCTGGTAGACGATGACTTCGAGGCCGGTCGCGGCCGCGAGCGCGGTGTAGTGGCGCAGCAGCCCCTCCTGGTCGGCGACGACCAGATACGGCGGCATGGCCAGCAGCCCGTCCGCCCCGGCCTCCTCGGCGAGCCGCGCGTACCGAATGGCGAGGGCGGTGCCGTAGCCCGCCCCGGCGATCACCGGCACCCGCCCGTCGGCCACCTCGACGGCGGCGGCGACGGCGACGCGGAACTCCTCGGGGGTGAGCGCGTGGAACTCACCGGTGCCGCAGCACGCGAAGACGGCGGCCGCCCCCGACTCGATCCCGTCGCGCACATGCGCGCGATACGCGTCGAGGTCCAGGGCGCCGTCGGGCCCGTAGGCGGTCACGGGGAAGAACAGCAGTCCGTCGAGGCGCTCGGCGAGTGAGGCTGAGGTCACGGGCTCTCCCTGTCGTGTGCGCCGACGTGCCATCACCTCGTCGGCGCGTACATGTTTCTGATCGTCATCCATATTCATGAACGCAAGCCACCGTAGGACAGCCCGCCCGCGCCGGTCAAGGCGGCTGCACCCATGCGGGGGCGGCACCACACGCGAACCCGACACCCACCCGAGACTCTTGACGCACCCCCGCGACCCTCCCTAGCGTGTCCATGTTTATGAACGGCATCTATGTACAAAATTTCCATCCTTAACGGAGGAGATCCCCACATGCCCGCTCCCCGCACCGTTCTCCTCACCGGCGCCGCCGGCGGCATGGGCACCCTGATGCGGGAACTGCTGCCCGCGACGTACGGATACCGGCTGCGCCTCTTCGACGTCATGCCCATCGAGGGCGAGCCGGACGCCATCACCGCGGATCTCGCCGACAAGGAAGCGCTGCGGGAGGCCGTACAGGGCGTCGACGCGATCATCCACCTGGCGGGCATCTCCCTGGAAGCCCCCTTCGAGAAGATCCTGCGGGCCAACATCGAGGGCACCTACAACCTCTACGAGGCGGCGCGCGAGGCGGGCATCCGCCGGATCGTCTTCGCCTCCAGCAACCACACCGTCGGCTTCACCCCCCGCCCGGCCACCACCCCCGTGCCGGACGAATCGCTCATCCCCATCGACACCCCGCGCCGCCCGGACACCTTCTACGGCCTGTCCAAGTCCTTCGGCGAGGACCTGGCGTCCTTCTACTGGGACAAGCACGGCATCGAGACCGTCGCCATCCGCATCGGCTCCTGCTTCCCCGAGCCGACCTCGGTCCGCATGCTGTCGGTCTGGATGAGCCCCGCCGACGGCGCCCGCCTGCTCCACGCCGCCCTCACCGCCGAGGACGTCGGCTACACCGTCGTCTACGGCAGCTCGGCCAACACCCGCCTGTGGTGGGACCTCACCTCCGCCCGCGCGCTCGGCTACGAGCCGCAGGACGACTCGGAGCCGTACGCCGCGAAGCTCATCGCCGAACAGGGCGAACTCGACCCCGACAACCCCGACCACGCCTACCTCGGCGGCCACTTCTGCACCAACCCGCCCATCTGGCCGCACTGACAGGGGGCCCGCCCGGGGGGCGGAGGGGGGTGGACGCGGGCAGGTCGTCAGTGCTGGAGCAGAACCTTGACGACCACGATGACAAGCCCGAGGAGAAGGTTGACCGCGCCCGCGACCAGGGTCAGACGGCCGGAGGCGCCTGCCCGAACGGCGGCCACGCTCGCCCAGCCGACCTGCCCGGCCAGGGCGACAGCCAGTGCCAGCCAGGCCGCTCCCGGAACCCCCAGTCCCAGCAGTGGGCTGATCGCCACAGCGCCGGCCGGCGGGACAGCCGCCTCGACGATCGGCCGCTCGTCGGCACACACACGGCGGACCTCCTCCCGGCTCAGGGACTGGTTCCCCATCCGCGCTCCGAAGAGGCGGGAGAAGACGTGCGCGGCCCAGAACACCACACCGGTACACAGCAGTAGCAAGGCGAGTTCCAGCCGCGGGAACGAGCCGAGCGTTCCGGCGCCGGCCACCACGGAGGCCGCGAGCAGCGAGCCGTAGACCGCGCCGCTGTAGTCGGTGTGAGCGGCACCGGTCGGCGGCTGAGGCTGCGAGTCCTGCGGGCGGCTCCGGTGTGTCATACCCTCAGGGTCGCCGAGCGGACCGCGCTTCGCATGGTCACGGGATGTGAACGGGCAATGGGGGGACATATGAGCGTGCGTTGGTCGGCGGGGGTCATCGGGGCGCTGGTGGCCGTCGCTGTGCTCACGGGATGTGCCGATCCCGGCAAGAGCGAGATCTTCACGTGGACCGATGAGCACGGCAGGGCTTGCACCGGGGTGGCGGTCGTGGACTCGGAGGACGGCGACCGCGAGGTGACCAGCATCGACTGCGACTACCCGCCGAAAGGCGCGAAGCCCGGCCGCACGACCTCGTCCCCGCTTCCTGGCTGACGCGTAAGCGGGCAGGCGGGGGCGCGGGAAATTCACGCGCACCCGCCCGTTCCCGGGCAGTACGGTCAGAGCCTCTCCGTCGGCCCAGAGGAGCGTGCCCGGTGCCCGCACCGTCCGGCTTCACCTACCGACAGCGCGACGACGGCAGCGTGGTCATCACCCACAACGGCCGGGCGGCGACCACCCTGCGCGGCTCCCGGGCGGCACGGTTCCTCGCCGAGGCCGAGACGGGCGATCCGCAGGAAGTGATGGCGCGCTGGACCGGCAACTACCGCAGGGGCAACGAGCGCACCGCCCGCGACCACCCGCGCAACCGGCGCTGACCGACGCACCCTGGCGGCTCAACCCCAGCAGACGCGGCGTGTACCTGCGCCAGATCGAGGTCCATGGCCCTCACCTCAGAGGTCCGTCCAGAGAGATACGCGCCTCTCACCACGGGCGACAACCCTTGGTTGTCGGCTCGCCCAGCGGGTTGTTGGCTCATCCGATGCCACCGCCGATTACATGATCCGCATGCAGAGACTGATCCCCACGGGAGGTCCGGCGCGCCCGGTGGAGTTCACCGAGGACGCCCGGCCCGTCCCGGCGCCGGACGAGACATTGATCCGCGTCGAGGCGTTCGCGCCGAACCCAGGCGAGACATTCCTCCCGGAACGTCCGGAGCCGGGCCTGATGCCCGGCAAGGACGTCGAAGGCGCCGTCATCCGCCGCTTCCACTACGCGGGCCCCAACGTGGGCCCGCCCTACGGCCACGACCTGGCCACCCTGGTGCAACTGGTGTACAACGGGCGGCTCCATCCGGAGATCGACCGCACCGCGGACTGGGCGAAGACCGCCGAGACCCTGGTCGACCTGCGGGAGCGCCGAATCCGCGGCAAGGCCGTCCTCGCCACGGGGGTGCTGTCGTGAACATCGCCGACTTCACCGCGGCGAATCTGACCCGCGCCACCGGCGCCGGTCTTGACCCGCACGAATTCCAGCGTGTCACCGCCGATTTGACCTCGGTCGACGACTGGGAGCAGGCGTTCATGAGGGCCGCTCGCCGTCACCTCGCACGCGCGGAGCAGGCCGCCTCCCCGATATCGGCGGGCGAGCACTACCAAGTGGCGGCGCGCTGGTTCCACATCGCCACCCTCGCCCCGCACGCGGACCAGGCCCCGGCCGACACCGAGGCCGCCGCCGAGGCCGACGCCGCCATGGGCCGTGCGCTGCGGCTTCTGGAACCCGGTGCCCGCCGACTCGACGGGCCCGCCTTCGCCGGCTGGCTCCGCGGGCCTGCCGACGCGCCCGCCACCGTCGTCGTCGTGCCCGGCCTGGACTCCGGCAAGGAGGAGTTCCACGCGGTCACCTCGGCGCTGCTGCGCAGGGGCCTGGCCGTGTTCACGATGGACGGCCCCGGACAGGGCGCACTCGCGGCCACCACCACGGTCCGGCCCGACTATCACCAGGTGATCGGCCAGGTCGTGGACGCGCTCGGCGTCGACCGGGTCGGGCTCGTCGGCCTCAGCCTGGGCGGTTACTACGTCGCGGAGAGCGCCGTCCACGAGCCCCGCGTGGCCGCGGTCGCCACCGTGAGCGGTCCCTTCCGCCTCGATTGGGAAGCCCTGCCGCCCCCGGTCCGGGACATCCTCACCCGGCGCGCCGGAGGAACCCGAGCGGCCCGCGATTTCGCCGACCGGGTCGACCTGTCCGCACTGGCACCCCGCATCACCTGCCCGCTCCTGGTGGTCGATGGCGGCCGGGACGTCATCCCAGGAGTGACCAACGGGGAGCCACTGGCCCGCCTGGCACCGCACGGCGAGTACCTGCCCGTCCCGTACGGCGACCATCTGCTGGGCAACGCCCGGGCGGACTGGCTGCCCACGGCCGCCGACTGGGTCTCGGGAGCACTCGCATGAGCAGCTTCACCCCCCATGTGACGATGTCCTGATCGGCGGAGTATTCCCGGACGAGACACGGCCTGACAGAGTCCCGATCATGAAAGACATTCGAAGACAGCAGCTAGGGCTGCTCCCCCGGAGTCGCGCTGGCCGCCGCGCTGCCCGGGATAACGCTCGACCACACCGGCGAGGACCCGCTGTTCGGTTACCTCCTCGCGCTCGTCCTCTTCGCGATCATCAGCACCGCGATCTGGTCGACGCCCAGGGATCCGCACCAAGGGGTGTCGAACTGCTGCTGGGGAGTGTGTATGAGTGTGTATGGCATGACTCTGGTCGCGTTATGATCTTCGCGTGAATCTGACTGAGTGGGCGCGAGCGCAGGGGATCAGTCCCCACACTGCGTATCGCTGGTTCAGGAACGGGACACTGCCGGT
>NZ_JARAXF010000029.1:0-131524 GCF_033793745.1 Streptomyces sp. ME19-01-6
AACGGCGAGGTTCGCCATGACCCGCAGAAGGGCCTGCCGGTCCTGCGAGATCTCCTTCGCCAGATTCTCCAGGTCGTCGCCGCACGCCGAATCGCCGTGTTCTTTGACCAGGCGGCGGCGCGGAAGCGCCGGAAGGTGAGAGGCCTGCACCCGCCTGATCTTGTGGCGGCCGTCGAGGACGCGCTGCGTCGGACGGCGGATAGGGGGAACCCAGTGGGGGCAGACGACGCAACGGGAGACGTCCGATGAAGCGCACCAGCCTCGCGCTGTTGGGTACCGCCACACGTGTCGCGGGCGTGGCCGACTACGTGCGGGTGTCCTTGGCCGACTACGGCGCCTTCCTGGTGCCCGAGGGGATCGACGACCAGCGCCGTGTTCGCGTCCGGTCCGGTGCTGACCGGCTGGTTGGGGGCCGAACTCGGCGGGGTGGAGCCGGGGGACACGGTGGCGATGTGAGGGTGCGGAGCCGTCGGGCGGATGGCGGTACGCGCGGCGATGCTGCTGGGCGCCGAAGGGGCGATCTCCGCCCACCTGGCGGCCGACATCTTGCTGCTGGCCGAACCGCCCCGGGACTACGAGAGGCTCAGGAACAAGACGGACGGCTGCGTACGGGCGGTGTTACGCCCCGGCGGCTGACCGGCCCATACCCGCGCGCCCCCGAGCAGGAGGGTACGTACGGCAGGAAGGACGTGCGCATGCGGACACGGAGATCGCAAAAAGAACCCCCCGACAGGTACGGCCCTCTGGCCGTGGCGCACGGCGCGTTCAACGTCGTGGGCGGGTTGTGGCCACTGGTACACCTGCGCAGCTTCGAGTGGGTGTTCGGCTCGAAGCGGGAACGGTGGCTGCAACACACGGTCGGCGGCCTACTGGTCGCCAACGGGGTGTCCCAGCTCGCGGGGGCAGGCTCGGCCGACAGACGGGCCAGTGCGCGCACCACCGGTCTTACGACGGCCCTGACGCTGCTGGCGGTCGACCTGGCCTATGTACCCAAGGGGCGCATTCGCCCTACGTATCTCCTTGACGCCGTGATGGAGGCCGGCTGGATCACGGCCTGGCTCCGCGCGCGGCAGCGGGAGGGGGCCGGTAGGGCCCGAGCCCCCGGCTCGTGAACCGAGGAGAGAGAGCCATGGTGACAAGCGTCAAGGAACAGACCGTCGAAGAACTCGGCGGCTCCACCAGCGTCCTGGCCAGGCAGCGGCGCGACCACGCGGAGATCGACCGCCTGATGGACCGTTATGACACGACCACTGGCCTGGAGCGGGAAGCCGCCCTCAAGGGCCTCGTACGACGGGTCTTCGGCCATGCCTTCGCCGAGGAAACCGTCCTGTGGCCGGTGGTGCGACGGGCCGTGCCGGAGGGCGAGCGGCTGACATCCCAGGTGGAGGAAGAACATCAGCAGATCAACGACCTGGTCACCGACATCGAACGCCTCGACGCCGGGGACCCGTCCCGCGCCGAGGAGCTGGGCCAGGCCTTCGCTCTGATCCGCCAGGACATCCGGGACGAGGAAGACCAGCTGCTGCCGCGCCTGCGAGAGGCGATGTCCCCCACCCGGCTGCGTCGGATCGGCGCCGGCCGGGAGACCGCCCGCCGCGTCGCCCCCACCCACCCGCACCCCGTCGTGCCACGGCGACCACCAGGCAACGTCGTACTCGGAGTGCCGCTGAGCGCTTTCGACCGGGCACGGGACCTGCTCGGCACCGCCTCTCCGGGAGCACTGTTCAAGCGGCCCGCCGCCTGGGGTACCGGTCTTGCGCTGCTGACCTGGTCGGTGATCCGGTGGCTGCGCCGCGCCCGCGAGCCCGGCCCTCGCTGCTGAAGCCGCGCTGAAACCGCTGAGTCGGCGGATGGAATGGAGGAGGCGGACCGCGGCATCGCCCCGGCCGGCCGGGGGCGGTCGGTGCTTACTTCAGGCGGCGGCGGTCTTCCTCGTCCCACTTGCGGGTGTCACGCGGTTCTCCGTACGGCTCTTGATACCCGCCGGCGTCGGCGCCGGCGCGCCGGCGGGCGGTCTCGGCGTCGAACTCCAGGCCCGGCAGGATCGCGATGTCGGTGTTCCACAGCCACACCACGAAATGATCTGTGGCTGTGGGGCTCGAATAGTCATCGCTCCTGGTCAAGCGTCATATCTGTACTCGTTGATCACGCCGCTCAGGATGAGGATGCGCAGGACTCTGCCGCTGGCTGGCCCAAGGGCCGGTGGTGGTTTGTGAGCCTGGGGAGGTAGTTGGCATCGGGCCCGGTGGGGGCGGTGCGCGTGGTAGTACCTCTGGTACGTGGCGAGGACCCGGCGTGCGTGGGCTTCGCCGAGTATGAGGATATGGCCGAGGGCTTCCTGGCGGAGGGTTCAACCATTCGCAGTGGGCGTTGGCTTTTGGCGCACGGGCCGGCGTCTTGATGATCTCGATGTCCTCGGCCTGGAACACGGCGTCGAAAGTGTCGGTGTACTTGCTGTCGCGGTCTCGGATGAGGAAGCGCAGCGATTTTGGGTGTGCGGTGATGCCGGCGATGTGCAGGCGCCGGGTGTGGTGCTCGAGGAAGACGAGGGCGTACAGCCGTCGCAGGCTGACGGTGTCGATGTGGATGGGTGGGCGTCCGGCGCCCCGGGGTATGTGGACCGATCACACCCCTCACAACGGTGTGGGCGCTGGCGTGACCGCTCGCTGAGTCCCCGGCAGGGGGAGCTACAAGCAAGGGCTGGTCGGGCTGCGCCTGTTGTGACTCGTCAGCTGACGCGAGCCTGAACCAAGGAGCGGGCTCCCGGCGCCTGCGAGGATGGTCCCGGGCAGCGCCCGCCGAACCGGATGTCCAAAGGCTGCTCCCCGTGCTCACGGGGACAGGCCCAACTGCAACCCGCTTCCCCTTGCGGGGATAGTCCCGTCGCGCCCGCCGTGCTGGGCACCCGGGCATCACTGCTGACCGGCGGAGTGCAGCGGGGAGTGATCTCGACATCGATCGCGACGGCACCTGAGCTACGACGTCCTGACGACGTCGTTGCGGTCACATTGGGCAGCCAGCGGGTGCCGCGGCAGGGGGCCATTCTCAACCCGCCGCAGTACGCCCACGCGATCCTCGCCACGGACGAGTTCCTCGGGATCCTGCGGCTGCAACCTCAGGCAGCGGCGTCGTGACCTGACGGGGGGCGAACCCCGGAGTGCGAAGCGATGAAGCGGCGGACAAGTAGCGCAGGCTGTCCTTTGTTACCGTCACGGTCGCTGGCCGGTCTCTCCCGCGTAACTGCCGCAGTCAGGGCTCACCGCCCCGCCCGTTCCAGCGCCCCGCGCAGCTCCGCCGCGCTCGCGCAGCCGATTTCGGGGTGCTCCCGCAGCGCCGTGTCGATGATCTCCGCGAGGCGTCGTGGGATGGCCGGGTCGCGGCGGCGGATCGGGATCGCCGGTTCCTGCAGGACCACCTGCCAGGGGTCCTTGGCGCGCGGGAACTCGCGCGGGGTCCTTCCGGTCAGCATGTGGTAGAGGCAGGCGGCAAATGCCCAGACGTCCGCGGCGGGGGTGGCCTTGCGGAAGTCGATGACCTGTTGGCGCGGCATGAACATCGGTTTGCCCGCCGTGGTGCCGGTGCGTGTCAGCCCGCTCAGGCCCGCCTGGTCAAAGGCCTTTCCGATGCCGAAGTCCGCGATCTTCGCCGTCGTCGAGCCGTCGGTCTCCCGGTGCAGCAGGATGTTGGAGGGGCTCAGGTCGCGGTGGACGACGCCCTGCCCGTGCGCGTGTTCCAGGCCCTTGAGCGCCTGCACCGCGATGGGCACCGCTTCCTCGACCGGGATTCGCCCGCCGCGTTCGGCGACGAGCCGGTCCAGGCTGCCGCCGGTGCAGAACTCGGTTGTCAGATAGAAGGTTCCGTTCGCGAAGCCCGCGTCGTGGAGCGCGACGACGTGCGGATGTCTCATTGCCCGGGTGAGCGCCACCTCGCGCAGGAACCGGGCGCGCGCCGTCTCGCTCGCCGCCACCTTCGGCAGCATCACCTTCAGCGCCACCTCGACGCCGGTGGCCTCGTGCCGGGCCAGGTAGACCGCGCCCATGCCGCCACGGCCGAGCTCCCGGATCACCGAGTAGCCGCGGATGGCCATGAGGTCGGCGCGGCCGCCGTGCGCCAGCTCGAGCAGCAGCTTGAGCACGGCGTCGGGCCGGGCCTGACAGGCGGCGCACAACAACTCGCCGGGGCGGCCGCCCGCCTCGTCGCCCAGCTCGCGCTCGCACTTGGCGCAGCGCGCGAGCCTCAGCGTGGCGACCTGCGGCCGCGTGATGTCGACGCGGAACACAGTGTCACCGAGGCGGATCCGGTCGCCGTCCTTGAGGTCGTGCTCGGGGTAGGAATCCGCGACGGCCTCCTCGGGAGTGAGGCCGCGGCGCCGCTGGCCGATCTTCTCGCCGTTGACGTACGTGCCGTTGAGGCTGCCGAAGTCGCGGATGCGGATGTCCGGCGGGTTGATGTCGAGCAGGCAGTGGTGGCGGGAGACGGTCTTGTGGTCGGAGTCGTCGGGTAGTTGTGGCGAACAGTCGCTGGAGCGGCCGAGGACGCAGGTGGTGCGCTCCTCGAAGACGTACGCGCCGGGCTTTACCGGGCCCTCGACGAGGGTGAGCATGATGGTGGCCGAGGGCGTCACAGAGGATCGTCTCCTTGTGTGTGAGGGGAGGGGGCGGGACGGTGAACGTGAGCGTGCCGTCTGCGGCGTCGGACAGTACGCATCCCGCTCCGCTCAGTCGGCCACCAGCTCCCAGTCGAGGTCCCAGAGCCGGATGCCGTCGTCTCCCGCCGAGACCAAGTTGCGCAAATCGGGGGTGAGTTCGAGGTGCCGGATGCGTTGTTGGTGCCCTTCGAGCACATGCAGGCATCGGCCGGTGGCGACCTCCCACATCCGTACGGATCTGTCGTGGCCGGCCGAGAAGGCGAACCGGGCGTCGGGTGTGAACCGCACCGCGGAGACCCAGCCCTCGTGCCCCGCGAACTCGCGTACGGACCGCCCGGAACCGGCGTCCCACAGCCGGATAGGTTCGTCCTCGGCGCCCGAGGACATGACCTGGTGTGTGGACATGGCCAGGCGGCCGTCGGCGCTCAGGCACGCCGACAGGATCGGTTCCCCAGGGCCGGTCCAGGTCCGCAGGCAGGCTCCGGTGTCGAGATCTCGCAGCCGGACCACGCCGTTGCTGTCGCCGACCGCCGCGAGCCGTCCGTCCGCGGACGTGGAGATCACGTTGACCGGGCCGTTCCGGGTGATCGTCGCGATGCAGCGATCGTCGTCCAGGTCCCATCGGCGCAGCACGCCGTCGCCGCTGCCGAACCAGGCGTACCGCCCGTCGCCGGTGAACCTGATGGTCCTCCTCATGTCCCAGTCCGGAGTCAGCCGGAGGCACTCGCCGTCTGCCAGTCGCCGCCGAATGATTGCGAGTGGCTTGGTGCCCTCGCACAGGACGTGCCGACCGTCGTCGCTCAACGCCACCCCGCCCACTCTGCCCGGGTGATCGTTGAGGACGTGCGTGCACGCGCCGCTGTCCAGATCCCAAATCCGTACGGTGCCGTCACTCTGCCCGCTGACGGCGAGCCGGACATCCGCGGCGACACCGATCGCCGTGATGGCGCCGAAGGAGAGGGGGCCGGCGTCCAGTGGCCGCGACCAGGCGGAGCGCAGCCGTACGTGGCGCGCCGAGCGGCCCAGTTCGTGCCAGGCGGCCAGGACCTGGGGCGCGCGCTCGTATCCCGGGATCTCCCGCGCGCGGGTCAACAGGCCGAAGGCTGACCGGTGTCGGCCGTTCGACATCGCCTGGCGTGCGTCGGCGAGCAGTTCCTCGGCCAGGCCGCCGAGCCGGCTGACCTCCGCGTACTCGCGCGGCTTGATCACGTGCGGCTCGGCGGTGTATTCGGTATCGGGCAACCGCCAGCGATGCATGGGCAGTTCGGGATGCCCGCCGACGGAGCAGCCGAACCGGTCGTCGCTGTCCGGGAATCCGACGTGGTGCATTCCGTACGCGTGGGCGGTGAAGGTCCGCAGACACCGGCCGCTGCTCAGCTCCCAGATCTGAACGGTGTGGTCGCCGGTCGTTCCGGACAGCAGCAGCCGCCCACTCTCGCCGAAGGCCAGGTGACCGGCCGCGGCGGTCAGCCCCGACAACGTACGCAACCTACGGACCCGCTGGCCGTTCCCCACATCCCACAACCGGATCACCCGGTCCTCGCCGGCCACCGCGACCATCCGCCCGTCGGGACTGAAGCACAGCGCATGCGTCGCCGAGCCGGCGGCCAGCACCTGGCACCGGCCATCGGCCACGCTCCACAGCCGCGCCCCGTCCTCCTCGGCGGTGAGCACATGGCGCCCGTCGGCGCTCACCTCGTACTGCGAGCCGTCCAGGGCGCTGTCCTTGAGTGCTGCCCCGAGCAACCACCGGCAGGTCCCGGTCCGCGGTTCCCAGACCTGGACGCGCCCGTCCACGCCCTGCCACACACCGATGCGTCCGTCGGCACTCAACCTGACCGGGCACCCCGTGGCGCGTGCGGCGGAGCGGATGACGCGGGTACACCTGCCCGCCCTGAGATCCCAGAACTGCACCGTGCCGTCGCGGCTCGTGGACAGTGCGTACGAGCCGTCAGGGGTGAGGTCGACGCCGAGCACCTGCGTGCGGTGGCCCTCGACCGCCAACCGCTGTGCGCAGGTCGCCGTGTCCCACAGCCGGAGCGCGCCGTCCCAGTGGCCGCTCAGCGCGAGGCGTCCGTCGGGAGTGAACCGGATCGGCAGGTAGCCCATCACCTCGTGCCGGGCGAGCAGTTCCACCGGCGCGAACGGCAGCGCGAACGGCTCGCGAAACACGCGGGTGCCGGTGTGGCGGGCATCGGCCACGGTTCCGGAGGCCGCCACCCGCAGCGCCGCCCGTACGTCGGTGTCGTCGGGCCGTTCGCGCGCGAGGGCGTCGAGCAGGTCGTGTGCCGCCGCGAGGTCGCCGCGTTCGAGGTGGACCCGGGCCAGAAACAGCTGCACCTGCCAGGAGGACGCGCCGGACCCACGCGGGATCGCCTCCAATTGGGCGACGAGTTCCCCATCGGTGATCGCCCCCGTACGCCACCGGAACAGGCCACCGTTGTACACGGCCCCGACGTGGTGCGGGTCGACCGCGAGCGCCTGGTCGAAGGCATGTTCGGCGTCGGTGGCCCGGTCCAGGTCGAGGAGCGACAGGCCACGGTTGTTGAGCTCGTCGGCGCGCAGATCGGCGGCCTGCGACGTGGGACGCGGATACGCCGAGCCGGTCGCCTGCTCGTAGATCCCGGTCAGTACATCCGCGATGTCCGCCATCGAGGCCGGCCGGTGGGCCGGGTGCTGCCGCAGGCAGCGCCGGAGCAGGTGGGCGACTTCCGGTGGCGCCGCGACCGGATTCGAGGGGTCGGCCAGGTATTCCTCCAGCGCGAGACCCGCGACCGAACCAGCCGCCCAATGCACACCTCCGGTGAACATCTCCAGGACCGAGACCGCGAAACTGTAGACATCGCTGCGCCGCCCGACGGGCTCGCCCGCGAGTTGCTCCGGGGACGCGTAGCCGACCGTCATGCCGCCGGACGGCACCAACACGCTGGCGCCCGGCGTCACTTGGAGGTCAGCCGGGGCCGTGGCGGCCTTGGACCGGGCGAGACCGAAGTCGGTGATCTTCGCGGCGCCCGTGCCGTCGAGCAGAATGTTGGCCGGCTTCACGTCCTGGTGCACCAGGTCTCTGCTATGCGCGTGCTCGAGCCCACGGGCCGCTTGGACTGCCGTGTCGAGAACACGGGCGAGGGCCTGTCGCGCATCCCCGGCGTGGAGGCGCCCGTCGCCGATCCACTCGGCCAGGCTGCCGCCGTCGACGTACTCGGCGAACACGCGGGGGACACCGTCGATCACCCGCACGTAATGGCATGCGCAGACGTTCGGATGGAGCCCGAGGGAAACCCACGCCTCGGCCTCCCTGACGAACAGCTCCTGATCACCGGGACTCCGAAACAGCTCGGGCCGCGAACTCTTCACTGCCATGTCGATGCCCCAGGCGAGATGCCGTACCCGGTGCACGACGCCCATCCCGCCCCGGCCAAGCTCGCCGATCACCCGGTACCGGCCGTCGACGGTTTCGCCGGTCACCCAAACGGTCGGAGACGTAGGTGCGTTCACTGGGATTCCTCATCGTGGTTGCGGCAGAAGTCGCTGTCCTGGAAGGCCCGGACGCAGAAGGCCCCGTTGTCAGATTTCGACGAGGGTCAGTATGTGACGTCGTCGATCCTGGTGTCGATGTTTCAGGCTCACGCGTGATCGGTGATTGTGGGTCTGCGATTGCTCTACCTGATCTTCTTAGATCATCGCGCTTCGTCATGAGGTCGCTGTACTGCACCGACAGATCGAGCGGCCGCAGCTCTCATGGGCCGATCGTGCCGTGCTCTGCGCTCTCGCGCGGCACCTGCCGCCGCCGTCACCGCGATCCGGCGCGTCCTGCGCCGCTCCGGTCTACCGCCCGCACCGCAGCGAGCATCCCAGCAGACCTGGTGTGCGTTTTGTCCCCGGTCCAACGCGTTCGCCGAACGATGGATACGCACAGCCCGCGCCGAATGCACCGACCGACTCCTCATCATCGGTGAACGACACCTGCGTACGGTCCTCAGTGCTTACGCCGAGCACTACAACGCGAGACGGGCCCACCGCGGCCTCGGCCTACGAGCACCCGACGATGACCCGAACGTCATCCCCCTGCCCGGCGCCACGTCAGGCGCCGCCAGATACTTGGCGGACTGCTCAACGAATACCACACCACGCCACCCCGGCTGCCTCACCATCCACACGGTTCGCGGTGACGAGGTGTCCCGCTTCGGCCACGATGAACTCCGCGACCGCAACCGTGCGCAACCTCTGCTCGAGGACTTCTTTCAGCAGCTCCTCAACCGCTGACCGCAGCAACGCACCTGACGTGTGGGCGTTGACCAAAGTGCGCAGCCTCGCTACAGCCGGGACCATGGATGAACGCACCGACCTGCCAGTCTTACGCTCCGCTTCATAGGTGCAGCCGATATGAAGCGGAGCGTAAGGCTGTGGAGCGAAAACTGAGAACCTAGGCCCCGGGTAGCGTCTCGCGGTTGTGTCGGAGACCGCCCTGGTGACCTACGGCCTCTTCATCTGCTTCACGGCGTGTCGGACATCGGAGTCCCAGCTTCGTGTCGCCTCCTCGGCAGGGCCTGGACGCGGGCTGCCGGAGCGGAACTCGCATGCACAAGCCTCCGGGTGTGTGACCCGCTCGATCGCGCCGTGCGGTCGATGAGCTTTCCGGGGCCGGTCGGACGGTCGGATCAGCGGAGTCCGGCAAAGAGATCGTTCTCGGGTACGGTCGCGCCGGTGGCGTCCTGGACACGTACGAAGGTCTCGATGCCCATCAACTCGCTGAACCTCTCCTTGCCCATCTTGAGGAAGAAGATGTTCTCGCCCTGACTGGCGTGCGCGGCCAGCGCGTCGAACTTCTGACCGCTGAACGCGGTGGTGTCCACCCACGTGGTGATCTCATCGTCGGGGAGGCCGATCTCGGCCAGCGCGGCGGCCTCGGCGGGATCCGGCTCCGGTATGTCCTCACGGAACTCGTGCATGATCTCGCCGAACCGCTGCATCATCGAGCGGGGCATCGTGGTCCAGTACACCTTCGGTGTCAGCGCGGTCATCTCCAGCGCCGCCATCGTGATGCGGTGGGCCTGGATGTGGTCGGGGTGGCCGTAGAAGCCGTTCTCGTCGTAGGTGACGACCACATCGGGTCGGTAGTGCCGCATGAGTTCCGCGAGTCGGGCGGCGCCTTCCTCCACGGGGGTCTGCCAGAAGGATCCGGGGGCGTCGTTGCTCGGCCAGCCCATCATCCCGGAGTCGGCATAGTCCAGCGTCTCCAGATCGCTGACCTTCAGGACGTCGCAGCTCGCCTCAAGTTCTTGACGGCGCATCAAGGCGACGGCCGCCGGATCGTGCCCGGGAGCGCCCGGCTTGATACCCCCCGGTCCGTCACCGCAGCCGCCGTCGGTACACGTCACGAGAACCGTGCGGATGCCTTCCGCCGCGTACCGTGCGAGGACCCCTCCGGTTCCGGTTGCCTCGTCGTCGGGGTGGGCATGCACTGCCATGAGCGTCAAGGGCCGGTCAGTCATGAAACAGTCCTCCTGCAGAAAACGTCTTGGTCCGGGTGCGCGGCGTGCGTACCGCGATCCTGGGGCTCGGATCCTGGTGGGCGGACGACCTTGTGGTCCCCGTGTTCCCCGTCCGTGCGGCGCCGGTCCCTCGGTCGATGCAACCTGCCGGCCAGACCGGCTGTTCCCGGCGCGGCCGCTTGGCCTTCCAGGCGTCGGCGTTCAACGCGAACGAGGTACAGGCGCGCCCTGCATGCGAGGTCCGGCTTCCTGGACCAGGGCTTCGGTGTAGCCCACCGCCCGCCCTCCGACTCAACCCTTGATTCATCTATCGATACTCGATAGATTCCCATCGCAACTCGATGGAAGGAGGGGGCATGGGACAGCTGGCAGTGCGTGCGCTTCGCGCCGTGCTCATGGTGGTGCTCGCCGGCACTGTGTCCGTGCAGGCGTTGATGGTGTGGGTTTTGGTCAGCGGGAGCGATCCGGAGGACGGGTCGCTCCCGCTGACCCCGCTGCGCGTGATCACGATCCTGGGCATGGGCTCGGCCCAGGTCGCCCTGGTCAGCGTATGGCGACTGGTGACGATGGTGCGATGCGGAACCGTGTTCTCCCATGCCGCCTTCCGGTACGTGGACGCCGTGATCGGCGCGATCGTGGCGGCTGCCCTCCTGTGGTTCGCGGTCACGGCCCTGGGTGCGCCGGGCCAGCGGGCCGACCCGGGCGTCACCGTCATCATGAGCGGGGTTGGCGTGGCCATCCTGGGGGTCGCACTCATCGTGCTCGTGCTGCGGATGCTGCTCGCCCAGGCCGTCGCGCGCGACGTCGAAGCGGCACAGATGCGGGCCGAGTTGGACGAGGTGATCTGATGCCGATCGTCGTCGACATCGACGTGATGCTGGCCAGGCGGAAGATGTCCGTGGGCGACCTCGCGGACCGCGTAGGGATCACGCCCGCCAATCTGGCGGTACTCAAGAACGGCCGCGCCAAGGCGGTGCGTTTCGCGACGCTCGCCGCGCTCTGCGAGGTGCTCAAGTGCCAGCCGGGCGACCTGCTGCGTTGGGAGGCCGAGGACGCCGCGGGCGAATGACGTCCCCCGGGCGGGGGTGAAAACGTCTGGCACCACCGGCCCGCGGCACGGCGCGTGGACCGCATGGACGTGGATCACCGATCACCCGCAGCACCATCCCGATTCCACGGACCAGATCAGCTGAGGCATAGACCAGACGCCTTGCGACGGGGCAATGTGAGACCCCACACCACCATCACCACGCCCGAGATCGCCTACGAACTGTTCCGGTGTGTGCACGGACAGGGCTTCGCGACCGAAGCGGCTTCCGCGGTGCTCGAGGCCACGATCGTGACCGGACGGCGGCGGCTCTGGGCGACGGTGGGTCCCTGGAACGCGCCGTCGTTTCGCGTCCTCGACAAGGTTGGGGTCAAGCGCGACCACGTAGCGACCGATGACCGTGGCGAACTGGTGTGGTTCACTCGCTTTCTGCTGTAAGCGGCGCGTTGCGGTGACGCTCACCGCAGGACCAGCGGAACGTGCGTACCGGAACCACATCCTCGAAACAGCCCGTCAAACGGTCCCGTACAGGACCGACGATGCCTGTGCCCCGCGTCCAGGTACGACACTCGACACACAGGGCAAAGCCCCTTGTCGTCCGCCGGTAGATAGGGCACTCCCAGGGTGTGAGCGCCGTATCCGGCTCTGGAGCGCCGTAACGAGACGGTTACTGTGACGGATGGGCGGTCACATCCGCGCGGACGGCGAGCACGTAGGCGAGCCCGCGGTCGGCCAGGGCGGCCCGCAGGTGTGCGGTGGTGCCGTAGGCGGCATCGGCCACCACCACCGACGGCTTCATGGGCCTGCCGCATGCTGAGCGGGAGCGCCCGGCTGTTCTCCAGCGCCGATTGGCCTGAGCACGGGGCCGACGGTGCGGGCAGAGCGCTTCCGGTATCAGGCGGGGCCGTTCACGTGACGGACCAGCCAGGTGAGCATGGGGTCCAGGTCGTCGGCGGCCGCGAGGACTTTGCCGACGGCTTCAGGGGTGTGGAGCCAGTTGTCGCAGCCAAGGGGCTGGGCAGCGATCAGTGAGCGGTGGCGCAGCAGGTCCGCGCGGAAGTGGTCGGACGGATAACCCCGTGGGGGGTGCTTCATGACGTCCCCGGAGATGTCGTAGCCCTCTTGCCGCAAGCCTGCGACGATGGCGGACAGTTCGCGGCCGCTGCTCTCGGCGGCGACGGCCTTGCGGAACATGGCGACCTGGCCCGGGTCCGGATACCACCAAGCCCCCTGGATCCGCAGGCCGTCCAGATCGAACCGCAGACCGATCTCGATCTTGCGGCTGAGTCGGATCACCGCGCCCTGATGCTGCCACCACCAGGCGTTTGTGCGGTAGTGCCAGACAGAGAAGTCCTCGTACCGTGGATCGACGTCCGCCACATCATTCAGCAACGCGATCATCGGCTGCCGGACGAGGCGTTCGCGATCCGCGCGGTACTGTTCGCGCACCGCGCTTGAGGGCTCGCCCTGCAGGTGCAGTAACACGTCCATGGCCCGCTCAGGCCAGCCGGTGAACCGTATGCTCATGCCGGCACCGTAACCCACCCATGATCCATACAAGGACGTAGGCGACGGGCCGGGAGGCGTACCTCCAGACACGTGGGAGGTGGTGCGCCGGGCGGGCCGGCTGGAGCGCGGCGCAGGAGAAGACGTCCGTTGGCCCTACGCGTGCCAATTCCTCAAAGGGCGGCATCGGGTCGGTTCTTCTCAAGCCCCGTGCAGTCGTCCCACAGCTCTCAGGAGGGGGTTGCCGCGCGGGGCCCAGACGCATCGGCGGCCGTGTCCGGGGCGGTAGCCGAGTAGAAGACGGAACGATCGCAGACGCCGCAAGGCGGGCAACGGCAGCCGGTGCAGCAGCGCCGCCAGGAGCGCTCGGTCGCTCGGGCTGAACCGGACTTTTCCCTTGTCGAGTTGGCGTTCCAGGACCGTGATCTGATGACGGAGAGCCAGAATCTCCGTATCCGTCACACCGAGGTAGGCCAGTCGCAGCAGCACGATCGATCATCATTATGTGTGAACCACCGGCTACGCGAGAGCATCTGCACCAGCGGCCGTGGCCGACGACCGTGCAGCTCGGTGTACCCGCTGCGACCAGGGCGGATGACATTCTCGGCAAGCGCAACCGCCACATGACCCTGGCCATGGCCGTCCACGTCTGTCTGACCGTTCTGCGCGCCCGAGCGCCGAACACAGAGAAAGCAGAAACGGATCCTCCCAGCTCATCCACCTCAGCCTCGCCGAGATCCGACGTCTGATCACTCGCCTCACCGACCGCCGCCCCACTCCGATCGAGCACATCCTGCACTGGCGACGCCGCCGCCAGCACCAAGCCCGCATCAGCGAGGCAGTGATCCCGGAGAAGAGGAACCAGGCCGCCAACCGGAGGAAGAAGGGGCTCCAGGGGCGGTCGGCCCGTCAGCCATGACGCCGACCTCTACAAGGACAGGAACACCGTCGAGCGCCTGATCAACAACCCCGGCATCTCGAAGCCTCCGCGAAGTAGGCGCCGCTGCCCGTGACGTACGGGCGAGCATCGTCTCCTCCGCCGCGTAGACGGTTGGCCACCGGTCTCGCCGCGTGCAGCGGCAGCTCGTCGAGCCGCACCGCGCTCTGGAGCAGGGCTGCGGACAAAGGCCGCTGCAGGCTGCGGACTGCCGGGCGTTGAGCGGTCGTGCCGGGCGACTTCGGCCAGCCCGTCCTCACCGACCGCAGTGACGATCAGCTCGTCGCCGTTGAAACGGGCCCAGGCCCGGGTGTCGACCAGCTGGCGCTGGAGCGATACCACACCCCTTCAACAAAGACCGTGGCGTCCGAGTTCAGCCGCCGCGTGGGGCAGAGCGCGACCGCGACGACGTAGTAGGTGTTCAGGGCAAGGCGTTTCGTCAGCTACGTGGCGGGGTCGGCGTGTCGAAGGCTGGAGAACACTGCGGGGGTCGTCCAGCCGCGCAGCGTTGCGGGAATCGTCGATCGGAATGTGGCCTCGGCCGTGGCGGCGTCGAGGGCCCCAGCCAGTTCGAGAGTCACAAGCCCGTGGAGAGTCACCCAGATAGAGAGGGCGATGAATGTCGCTTCGCCGGCGAGGACGGACTCCGTCAAGGCGCGATCGATCGCCGCGAGGAGCGGCTGGATGGGGTCACTGGTGCCGACTGTGCCCGACGGGTCGAAGGATTGCACACCACCGAACAGCACCGTGTAGAGATGGCTGTGTTCGCGTCCCCATCGACGGTATGCGGCGGCCAGGGCGTAGAGGTCGGCAAGGGGGTCTTCAGAGGTCGGCACTGCCGACACTTCCTGGAACAGGCCGGCGACGGCTCTGTTGCGTACCTCGCCGATCAGCCCGTCCTTGCCGCCGAACAAGGAGTACACCGCCGTCGTCGACGTCCCGGCGGCAGTGGCCAGGGCGCGGAGTGTGACCGACTCCTGCGGATGGGTGGCGAGCATTTCGGTCGCGCACGCCACTAGTCGCTCTTTGACGGTCTCGTCGTTCGTTCTCGGCCTACCCACGGCGAACAGCTTAGCTCCTCTGATAACGTCGTTTTGAAACATCGTTCTGAAACTGCTGGAGACCCTCATGCCACCGTCCGTGATACGTCCTGTCCGCTTGGCCGGTCGCCTGGCGCTGGCCCTGGCTGCCATCGCGGGGCTGGTCGTCCTCTTCCTGGCACTCATCGTCCTCACGGACGGAGCAGCCTCGGGGCTCCCCGCGTGGGGGACAACCCTGGGAATTGCGACTGCCGCCGCACTGTGGTGGGGTCGGCGCCGTCCCTGGCCGGCGCGGCTCGTGCCGTTCCTGCCGGTGGTCGTCGCGGCAGCACTGACGGCGTCGGTCTGCATCCCGACCGTGCCCACGGCGCGGCGGTCCCCGCCCGACCTGCCTTTCGTGGCCACGCAGCACTGGACCCTGGCCACAGGCAGCCGGGTCGCGGTGTATCACTACCCGCCCGCGAACGCCGGCACCCGACACCCCGTTCCGCTCGTGTACCTCCACGGCGGACCGGTTCGCGGTATCTCGGTTCTTGACCACCGGTTCCTGCAGCTTCTGGCGCGACAGGGCTACGACGTCCACGCCTACGAACAGGCCGGCGGGGGACGAAGCGACCTGCTTCCCATGGACCAGTACACGATTGCCAGGTCGGTCCGCGATCTCGACGCCTTCGTCGACCGTCTGGGCAAGGGCAGGGTCGACATCCTCGGGTTCTCCGCAGGCGGCGTCGTGCTCACGCGAGCCCTGGCCGACCCGCGCGTCGCCGCCCGTCTGCACCGGGCGATCATCGCCGAGCCCGGCCCGATGGACGGCCCCACCGCACACATCACCGGGCACAAGGGCCGAGAATCCGCGCGCGACCTCGCGCCGACCATGACGGGACCGCGGTCCACCCGCACCCCCCGGTACGCAGTCGCATTCGGCCTCATGCGACTCGGGCTGCTCACCCCCGACACCGGGCTGATCGGACAGGCCGAGGGCGTCAACGCGTTCACCGCCGCCGATCTCGGCAGCGACACCGCATCCAGCTACTGCGCGCGCGACGCGCACCGCATCCCGGTCGAGGACACGGAACAGAACTTCTCCTTCAGCGCCGCCGCCAGTCTCCGCATCCAGGAGACGATCAAGGACTCACCCTCCATCGCCCCGCAACTGAGGCACTCCCGGACCCCCGCGATGCTGATGATCGCCGAGTGCTCCTCCCAGGTCCGTCAATGGGCGACCACCATCCTTGCCAATGATCCCGCCATCCAGCGCACGCAGTACATGCCCGGCGTTGGACACCACATGTGGAACGGCCTCGACGACAACAACGACCGAGCCGCCGCCGTCGTCAGCGCATTCCTTCAGGACAAGCCGACCCCCCTGCCGAACTACCCGACCCGCAGCAAGATCCCCGCTTTCCTTCGCGACCACAAGTGACGACGACCTGTAGCGTCTCTAATCGGTTTGGGTTTCCTGGGTGATCCTGGGTGTTCGGGACCGCTCGGGAGGAGGGTGACTCGGCTGTCCCCGGGTGGGGGTGGTGTGGGCGTGGCGGTGGAAGCCTGCCCCGAGTCTGGCCCCGTCCGGCCGATGTGGCCGGGCGGGGGTGCCGATCGTGTTCGGTCCCTGCTGCCGTGTCCGCCGCCGGCTGCGGTGGGTCGGGTGCGTGGGGGGCCGCCCCGCGGGACGCTTGCCACCCGGCCGCGCTCTGGTTGGGGTGCGGGTGTCGGGTGGGGCGGGGACCTTGCGCCGCTTCCCGGGCACAGGGCGTTTTGCTGTGGGTCCGCTCTTGGTGCGGTCCCGGGTCTGCTGCTGGACCGTGCTCGCCTGGTCCAGGGCCTGGACCACGCTGCGGATGACGAAGGTGTTGCTGGTGCGGTCGAGGCTGGTCTTGTGCTGGTGGGTCAGGCCGCGGGCGCCGGTCCGCTGCCATGCGGCGTTGTCCCGGCCGGTGCTGTACCCGCACGCATCGCCTGGGCAGGTGGCCCAGGCCCAGCCCGCCGCCCGGTCGCCTGGGGCTTTGTGGTGGCGGAAGGCGGTCAGACACCGGGGGCAGTATTGCGATGTGCCCCGGGGCGGGACGATGACGACCGCGATACCGTGGGCCGCGGCCTGGTGGCGGACCTGGGCGACGATCGCGCCGCGCACGGTCTGGGACAGGCGGGTGTTGAGTGTGCGGCCTTTGCCGCGTGCCTGGATGTCGCGGAGGTCTTCGAGGTAGATGACCCGGGCTCCGGCGGCGGTCGCGTGGTCGGTCATGAAGCGGGCGGCGGCCTTGGCGAGTGCCGCGTTCAGCCGGGTACGGCGCCTCGCGACACGTTCGCCCTCGGTCTGCAGGACGGCGAGTCTCGCCACCAGCCAGGGGCCCGGGCGCATCCCGCGCTCCTGGCGGGAGGCGATCAGGGGTGCGCAGCTGGTCGATGCGGGCGCTGATGTGCTCGCCGTGGATGCGCAGCCGGTCGGCCTTGGCGAGCACCCCGGCCGCGCGGAAGTACACCGGCTGTGTGTCGGTCATGACGCGGGGCTGCGTCTCGTGGGTGAGGTGGAGGGTGCCGCCGGTGAGCAGGGTGTTCAGCCCCCAGTCGAAAGCCACCGCGATGCGGTGTCCGGCCCGCTCCGGCCTCGGGGCGGCGAGCGCGTAGGGCACATCGAGAAGGAGCCGCCCCTGGCGGACGCGCAGGGTCGGCGGGCACAGCACCGCTGTGGCGGGCACATGCGGCGGCAGCCGGAACCGGATACGCACCGGACGCCAGTCCGCCCGGCAGGCGGGCGCAGGCCCGGTCGGCAGCCGCACCGTCAACACTCCGTAGTGGAACGGGTCGTCCGGGCAGCGTTCGAGGGTGGCGAGCTGCTTGTCGACCGCCGCCAGCACCACCTGCCCACCCGCCCCCGGCGCCTGCTCACACTCCGTCAAACCCGCTGGCAGCCGCCGATGACGGGCCCAGAACGCGGCGATCTGCCGGGTATGGGCCAGCAGCACACCACTCGCCACCACCGGGCCGTCGGGCAGCGCGGCGCGCAACGCCTCCCACTCCGCCACGGTGCGCCGGGCGGGATCAGCGGGCCAGGCCGCCAGGAGCGCAGCGGTGATCTCGGCGCGCCACCAGGCCGAACGCAGCACCCGCCCCGCCTGCTCCTGCGCGATCCGCACCACCCGGTCCGGCACATACACACCCCCCGCAACGGTCACCGACCAGCCCAGCCGCCGCAACGCCATCCACCCCTGCGACGGCAGCGACCCACCCGACCGGTCGACACCCAAGGCAAGCCGGGCCAGATCGCGCCCGTTCCAGTGCTCCTGGACCACGCCCGCCGCCAGCGACCCGACCACAGCAGCCAGCCACCCGGCCCGCTCCACCAAAGCCGCCTCACCCAGCCGCTCCCCACTCACCGCATCCACACCCCGCAGCGCGCGGGCGCAGGCCGCCGCGACCTGCTGCACCTCACCCTCACCCACCACAACCCTGCGCCGCACCCGCCCACCTCCTCACGCGCCTCGCCCCACTCCCGGGCCTGACGATCACATCAACGACCGAACCCCCGTACGGGTTATGCACTCCCATCCACCCCACCCGCGAAACCCAGGGGAACCAGGAAAGCCAAGTCAATCCGTCAACTGTTAAACACCCTGCCACCGGTTCGGTGGGCGAGCGCTCGGACGCTGCCCCGGCAGCCGACGCCGCGGTGTTGCCGTTGACGGCCCTTACGACTTTCAGTGTGTTCAGGTTTGGGGCCTCCTTGCAGTGGCAGAGGCCTCTCCTGACGCTTGAACACATCCAATGCTCAGGGAAGTGAGCTTTTGCCGACCTGCCTGTCGGCAGGATCCGCTCTTAACCCGCTGACCAGGGCTGACGCGTCTGTCCGACAACAGCTCTGAGCCACACGTCACCTGGTTCGCCGTTCGTTATTGACGTTGGCTCTTCGGGGTGTCGCTTCATTGATTCCGCTGACGGTATGCGGATGGGGGCGGGCTGACGGTCGAGGGCCGCCGGCGCCGGGAGTCGGTGCGGATCGAGGCCGCCGAGTTGTTCGCCCGGGGGGCCAAGCCACCAGATGGGCCCGGCAGTTGCGGGAGCGCCGGAAATCGGCCTACCAGTGGTACCAGGCGTGGAAGGGCTCAGGGGCGGCGGCGCTGGCCTCCCGCGGGCCCAGTGGGCGACGCCGCAAGCTCTCCCCGCGGTGCCTGCAGAAGCTGGCCGAGTATCTCGGCCAGGGCCCGGCCGCCCACGGCTGGGTTGAGGACCAGGTGTGGACCGCTGCCCGGGTGGCCACGCTGATCGGCCGGAAGTCCATGTCTCCTACAGCGTGTCCGGGGCCACCCGTGTCATGCACCAGCTGGGTTTCAGCCCGCAGATGCCGGCACAGCGGGTGGCCGAGCGCGACGAGCAGGCCGTCGAAGTGTGGAAGGAGGCGACCTGGGCGGTGGTAAAACAACACGGGCGGCCTGCGGTGGATGGATCTGCTTCGAGGACGAAGCAGGCTTCACCCGCCGGCCGCCCCAAGAACGCACCTGGGGGCGGCGCGGAATCACTCCGGTCGTGGCGGTCAGCGGCCGCCGCTCCGGACGCCTGTCGGTCGCGGGACTCATCGCGGTGCGGCCACGATCTCAGACGCGGCTGTGCCACCGGCTGCGGGTGCACGGCGGAGGCAAGGATGAGCGCCGCAGCGACTCATCCGGCTACTCGATGGCGCGCATCAGCTGGTCAAGGCGCCGATCCTGCTGGTGTAAGACCGGCTGAACACCCATGTCTCCTGCGCGATGCGCAAGCTGATCGATGAGCGGGAGTGGCTGACAGTGTTCCTGCTGCCGGCCTACTCGCCGGAGCTGAACCCCGTAGAAGGACTGTGGGCCCACGTCAAACGCAGCCTGGCCAACCTCACCCCGATGGCTCTCGGCCGACTCGAGACTCTCGTGCGCAACCGGCTCAAACGTCTGCCATACCGACCCGCCACCCTTGACGGCTTCCTCGCCGGAACGGGCCTCGATCTCGACCCACCACCGTCACCCTGTGACACCGACCTCATGTCATGCTGTGCAGTCGGCCCGGACGACAGGAGACACTGGCGCAGTGGATCAGATCCAGGAGACCGTGGGGCTGGTCGGCGGTGTGCTGGGCCCAGATGTCATCGGCACCTACCTCCACGGATCCTCCGTGCTCGGCGGCCTCAGGCCGGCCAGCGATGTGGACGTGCTGGTTGTCTCCCGGCGGCGGATGGACGAGCAGGAGCGACGGACGCTCCTCGGCGGACTGCTCGGGATCTCCGGCTCCCGGAACAAGAGCCGCCCGGTCGAGCTCACCGTGGTCGTCCAGTCCGAGGTCCGGCCGTGGCGGTACCCGCCGACCGGCGACTTCCTGTATGGCGAGTGGCTGCGCGCCGAGTACGAGGCCGGAGAGGTCCCCCGGCCAGAGCCGATGCCCGATCTGGCCCTGCTGATCACCATGGCCCTGACCGGCGACCACTCCCTCACCGGCCCGCGCCCGGCGCAGGTCCTTGCCCCCGTCCCGCACGCCGACCTGGTCCGGGCGAACCTGGAGGGCATCCCCGGCCTGCTCGACGACCTGGACGGCGACACCCGCAACGTCCTGCTGACCTTGGCCCGCATCTGGACCACGCTCGCCACCGGCCAGATCAGGTCGAAGGACGCCGCCGCCCACTGGGCCCTCGCCCAGCTCCCGCCCCAGCACCGCCCCGCCCTCGAGCACGCCAGGCAGCTCTATCTCAACTGCCGGTACTCCGAGGAGAGCTGGAGCGACGCGTTGCAGGCGCAGGTGCGTCCGCATGTGGACCGCGTGCTCGCCGAGATCGACCGGTTGCGCACCCAGACCCCGCTGTCCGGGTACACGTGAAGATGCAGCACCTCGTAGGGATGAGAGTGCACCAAAGTTGATGTGGTGGCGGGTGGGCGCCGCGCAAGCCATCGGCAGGCTTGGCAGGCGAGCAGGCAGATCAGCCGTATCACCACGACCAGCACGCTGCCTCAGAACGGCTCACGGCCCGCTGAGCTGTGACGGATCCGAACCAGCAGGTGACATAATTCCCGGCACCCACAAGCGGGCAGATGGCGTCGATGACTTCGAGCTGCCGGCCGACGGCGGCGGAGCGCACTTGGGGGGAGACGCCGTGCGCGGAGAAGACACAGACCGCGCCCTGAGGGCCAGGACGACGTTCCCTTCGCTCATGTCGCGTCACCCCCGGCCGGTGCGGGGTCGGCGGAGGTCATCCGGCGCGGGGTGCGTGCGTCCAGCCTCAGGCGCAGCCGGCGCGGGTGGTAGACGGTGGCCAGCGGGACCGGGCGGATGTCCATGCCGGGCTCGCAGGTGACCCGCCAGCGGCCGAGGATGGTGGCGAGCCCCAGGGCGGCCTCGGTGCGTGCGTAGAGGTCGCCGATGCACTTGCGGGCGCCGGTGCCGAACGGCACGTAGGCGTGGCGGGCGGTCGGCGCGATACGGTCCGGGAGCCAGCGGTCGGGGTCGAACTTCTTGGGGGTGTCGAAGGCGTCTTCGTATTGGGCGACCGCGGCGGGGCTGAAGACGATGGTGGAGCCGGTGGGCAGCTGACGGCCCGCGAGTTCGGTCGGGGAGGCGGTGAGGCGGGTGAACAGCCAGGCCGGCGGGTGCAGTCGCAGCGTCTCGGAGATGATCCGGTCGGCCAGGGAGAGGTTCGGCAGGTCGTCCCACCGCGGGGCACGGCCGTCGAGGACGGTGTCGATCTCGTCGTAGAGCGCGGCCTCGATCTCCGGGTGCTGGGAAAGGAGGTAGAAGACCCAGGTGAGGGTGGCGGCGACGGTCTCGGTGCCGGCCGCCATGACAGTGATGACCTGGTCGTGGATCTCCTTGTCGCCGAGCTGGCCGCCGTCGTCGTCGCGGGAGGCGATCAGGGCGGCGAGCAGGTCGTCGTGCTCGGTGTCGGAGCTGCGGTAGTCGTCGATGAGCTGCTGGGTGGTCTCGTGCAGGAAGTCCAGGTTGCTCTTGTAGCGGCGCTGGGACGGCAGGGGCAGCCGACGGATCGAGGCCGGCAGGAACATCTGCCGGAACAGGCCGTTGAGCACGACGTCGAAGGAACGTTCCACCTTCGCCGCCAGCTCGGGGCTGACGGGTGTGGAGTAGAGGGTGCGGCCGACCGTGCGCAGGGCCATGCCGTACATCTCCTGGAAGGCGTCGACGACCATGCCGTCCTGCCAGCGCGACGTCGTGTCCTCGATCTCGGCCTGCATGGCCTCGGCGTACCGCTTGAGCTGGCCGCGGGTGAACGCCGACTGCATCAGCCGGCGCTGGCGGCGGTGGTCGGCGAATGGGCAGGTGACCAGGCCGTTGCCGGCGATGTCACGGGCGCGGTCGTAGAAGACGCCGCCCTTGTCGAAGATGCGGTCGTTGGTCAGGACATGCCGCAGCAGTTCGGGGTGGGTCGGGACGTAGGCCGTGGTGGGGCCGATCTTGATCTCGACCAGGTCGCCGTGGGCCGAGAGCGAGGCCATGAAGTTCACGGGGTGACGCATCATCTGGAAGGCGTGTCCGACAACGGGGAGCGCCCCGGGCGCCGCTCCCGCCGAGAAGGTGGTCTGCTCGGTCATGCGATTCTCAACTTCCCATCTCTACTCATCGGTTGACAGCCGCTGCGGTCCGTTGACAGCTGTGCCGCCGCGACGGCCGGGCGCGGGTGCGTGTTGCCGGTATGCGGTGCTGCTAGTGGGCGGTGCTGCCGAGCTCCTCCAGGTAGCCCTGGACACCGGCGGCGAGCGCGAACTCGGCGTCGTAGCGGCCCGAGGAGCGGTGCCAGTCGTAGGAACCGCGGATCACGGTGCGCACGGCGTCGTCGCGGTAGCGCTCCAGGGCCTCGCGCTCGGCCTCGTCGAGCCGGTAGATGTCGCCGACCTGCGGCAGGCACGACTCCAGCAGGAGATACTGCTCCAGGCGGGTGCGCACCTCGCTCTGGATGTGGGTGACGCTGCGGTCCTTGGACCAGCCGTGCTCCCGGCGCAGGATCATGACCATGTTGTTCTGCTCGCCGCGAGCCTCTTCCTTCTCCAGCGAGGCGATGTCGTTGAGCAGCAGATTGACGTCGACGGCGATCTGGAGCATCGCGGAGAGCACGGCGCTGTCGAAGACCCGGTGCGGCACCTCGAAGCGGCCCGCGCGCTCGGCGAGGTCGACCGTCGGCTGCACCCCGATGGTCTGCCGGCGCACGGCCAGGTACTCGGCCGCGGAGTCGTACGGCGTGTCCCAGAAGCGGCTCTCCGCCTCGTCGACGTAGCCGTCGAAGTAGCTGCGCCAGTGCCGGGCGCTGCGCGCGCACCAGGCGGGTGTCATGCCCTCGCTGGTGCGCCGCCAGATGTCGGCGAAGCCGTGGGCGATGGGGGGCGCGGTGTCGGAAAGGGGACCGTCCAGCGCCGCCGCGACCGCGTCGGTGAGCTGTTTGGTCTCCTCCGGGTTCTCGCCGCGCGGCCCGTCGAAGAGGTCGTCGAAGAGGAAGAACCACGACATCAGGTCGACGCCCAGGTCCAGGTCGGTGCCCGTGGCGTGCGGGTAGAAGCGGGAGGCCAGGTCGGCGTAGCCGCCGCGCAGATGACGCGTCGCCGCCGCCTCGGACTTGATCAGCCCGAGCGACCGCGGCCAGGCGAGCTGCTCGGCGTCGGCCCGCGCGTGATCCGGGCTCTGTCGGCCCGGCAGGGGTATGTGGAAGTCGACGTCCTGGGGCATGAGGGAATCCTTCGGAGTGGGTTGCGGAGGGGCAGCGGGCATGGTGGTGCCCTGGCGGGGGTGGGGTGGTGTGCTGAGCGGAGCGTCAGAAGTCGGAAAGGGAGGTACGGGTACGGAGGCCGGCCCGGTCTCAGACCTCGCGGTCGACGACGAACCGCCCGAGCGCGAGGAGTTCGTCCCGCGCGTCGGCGTCCAGCTCGACACCGCTCAGCGCGGCCTCGGCCAGCGCCATCCGCCGGGCGGCCTCGTCCAGCGCCCAGTCCCGGCCGCCGGCGTCGTCGATCAGACCGGCCACGCGCCGCAGTTCCTTTTCGTCCGGTTCGCCGGGGGTGGTGAGCCAGGCGGCCAGCTCGTCGCTGAGCGGACCGTCCTGGTTCAGTGCGTGGCTCACCGGCAGGGACTTCTTGCGGGAGCGCAGATCGGAGTGGACCGACTTGCCGGTGACGGCCGGGTCGCCCCAGATGCCGAGAACGTCGTCGACGAGCTGGAAGGCGACGCCGACCTGGTCGCCGTAGAGCGCCAGCGCGTCCACCGTCGCCTCCGGTGCCCCGGCGAGGACGGCGCCGATGGCGGCGCTCGCCGACAGCAGCGCGCCGGTCTTGCCGGCGGCCATGTCGACGCACTCCTCGACCGTGACGTGCGAGCGCTGTTCGAAGGACAGATCCTGGACCTGGCCGCGGATCAGATGCCGGGTGGTGCGGGCCAGCAGCCGGGCGGCGGGCGCCGCCGTCGGCAGCCCGGTGTCCAGCAGCACCTCCTGGGCGAGCGCCAGCATCGCGTCACCGGTCAGGATGGCGCTGGAGGGACCCCACAGCTTCCACACCGTGCGCCGGTGGCGGCGCTCCTCGTCGCCGTCCATCAGATCGTCGTGCACCAGGGAGAAGTTGTGCACGAGCTCCACGGCGACGGCGCCGGGCAGGGCGACCTTCGGCGGTGCGCCGACCGCCTCGGCCGACAGCAGTGCGAGCGCCGGCCGTACGGCCTTGCCGGCGTCCGCGCTGGTGGGCGCGCCGCCGGCGGTGATCCAGCCGAAGTGGTAGGCCGCCTGGTGACGTGAGCGGTGGTCGAGCCGGTCGACGGCGGCGCGCAGCGCCGGGGTGATCGTGACCCGGCCGTGGCTGAGGCAGGCGGGAGCGGTGCTCATGCGCCTCCCTCCCGCTCAGTCTCGGCGCGCTCCAACGCGCGAGCTTCCCTCGTCACTGCTCGCTCCTCCGTCGCTGCGCGGCTCCTCAGTCCAGCCCGCGCAGCGCGCCAAGACACGCTCATGCGTCGACCTCCGCGCGCCAGGGGGCGGTCGGGTCGTCGAAGATGCTGACGACCTGGCGCATGATGCGCCGTTCGGCCGGGTCGAAGGCCTGCTTGGCGTGGACGGTGCCGAGCTGGTCCCACACGACGATGTCCCCGGGCTGCCAGGTGTGGGCGTAGGTGTACTGGGGCTTGCCCGCGTGCGACAGCAGTTCGTCGAGCAACTTGCGGCTGTCGTCGGGGGTGAGGTCCACGATCCGCTTGGTGTTCAGGGTGCTGATGTAGACCGACTGGCGGCCGGTGCGCGGATTGCGGGCGATCAGCGGGTGGATGGTGGAGGTGCCGTCCTCGGGCTGGATCGCTCCGGTGCTCTCGCCGAGGGACACCTCGCCCTGGAGCTCCTCCTCGATGGTCTCCTCGTACCCGGTGCGCAGGGCGTGGCGGACCCGGTAGGAGTGCAGGCGCCGGCGCTCTTCGGGCGACAGCGACTCGTACAGGGCGTACATGTCGGTGAAGAGGGTCTCCCCGCCGCCGGAGGACGGCACTTCCACGGCCTCCAGGAAGCCGACCTGGGAGACGCGGGGGCGGAAGGAGTAGTCGGTGTGCCAGCCCATCCACTCGGCGTCGCCGACGCCGATCTTGCGGCCGTCCTCCACCAGGTTGGAGACGATCAGGATCTCGTTGTGGTCGGGGTGGGCGCCGCTGGTCAGACCGGTCTTCGGGATGTACCCGAAGCGGCGGCCGAAGGCCAGGAACTCCTCGTAGGAGGGGGTCTCGTGGCCGCGGAAGACGAGTACGAGATGCGCGTCGAGCGCCGCCCAGATCTCCTCTGACTGGGTCTTGCCCATGTCGCCGGTGACATGGGCGCCGTGCACGACGGCGCCGAGAGCGGCGCCGGGTATCGGCGTTACGTCCATGGGCGTTGCCGCCTTTCGCAGAAGGGAGGGGCCAGAAAGGGGGTCAGCGCAGTTCGAGGCCGGCGAGGTCGCCCGCCTCGCGCCAGCGCCTGAGGATGTTCACGAACTCCACCGAGCCGCCGCCGTAGCTGGAGTTGCGCAGGGGCAGTCCGCTCGGATCGCCCTCGTTGTTGTAGAGGCCGGGCGTGCAGTTCTCGAGGAAGTCGATGTCGTTGGTGGCGAGCCGGAGGATCTCCTCGACCCATTCCTTCTCGCCGGCCTCGGAGGCCTCCACGACCTGGTGGCCGCGCTCCTCGACGCACTTGACGATGTGCGCGAGGTGCCGGGTCTGCTCGCCCAGCATGTAGGGGATGTTGACGTGCCGACCAGCCTGGATCTTGGACAGGATGAAGCAGTTGGGAAAGCCGTTCACCTGGAGTCCGTGCAGGGTGTGCGCTCCGTCCGCCCACTTCTCCGACAGCTTCACGCCGTCGCGGCCGACGATGTCGTAGCCGGCGCGGTGGGTGTACGGGACGGAGAACTCGTGCTCGTAGCCGGTGGCGAAGACCAGGCAGTCGACCGGGTACTCCCGGCCGTTCGCGACCACCCCGGCCGGGGTGAGCCGCTCCACGCCCTGCCCCTGGGTGTCGACCAGGGTCACATTGGGCCGGTTGAAGGTCTGGAGGTAGCCGTCGTGGAAGCAGGGTCGCTTGCAGTACACGCGGTAGTACGGCTTGAGGGCGGCGGCGGTCGCGGGGTCGGTGACCACGCTGTCGATGCGGGTGCGCAACTCCTCCATCTTGAGGAAGTCCGCCCGCTCGGCCGCGAGCGCCCGCTCCTTCGGGTCGCCCCCGGTGTCGCCGGTGGGCAGGATGGCGGCGGCCAGCTTGGCCGTGGTCTGGGTCCAGCGGTCCTGGACCAGGTCCTCGTCCTGCGGGATACCGGAGGTCAGCGCGTGGAAGTTCTCCATCCGGCGCTGCTGCCAGCCCGGTTCGAGGCTGTCCGCCCAGTCGGGCGGGGTGGGCCGGTTGCCGCGGACGTCGACCGTGGCCGGGGTGCGCTGGAAGAGGACGAGCTGCTCGGCCCACTCGGCGAGGTGCGGGGCGAGCTGGATGGTCGTCGAGCCGGTGCCGATGACGCCGACCTTCTTGTCCTTCAGCTTGGTCAGGCCGCCGGTGCTGTCGCCGCCGGTGTAGTCGAAGTCCCAGCGGCTGGTGTGGAAGGAGTGCCCGGCGAACGTCTCCAGGCCCGGCAGCCCGGGGAGTTTGGGGCGGTGCATCAGACCGATCGACATGGCCACGTACCGGGCCCGGATCAGATCCCCGCGGTCGGTGCTCACCAGCCACTTCCCGGCGGCCTCGTCCCAGCGCAGCTCGGTGACGGTGGTCTGGAAGAGGGCGTCGCGGTAGAGGTCGTACTTGTGGGCGATCTGTTGGAGGTGGGCGAAGATCTCGGGCCCGGTGGAGTACTTCTCGGTGGGTATCGTGCCGATCTCTTCGAGCAGCGGCATGTAGATGTAGCTCTCGACATCGCACCGGACGCCGGGGAAGCGGTTCCAGTACCAGGTGCCGCCGACGTCGCCGGCCTCGTCGATCAGCCGGATGCGCTCCAGCCCGGTCTCCATGCGCAGATGGGCGCCGGTCAGCAGGCCGCCGATGCCGGCGCCGACGACGGCGACGTCCACCTCGTCGGTGAGCGGCTCGCGCTCCTGTCGCTCGGTGTAGGGGTCTCGCGCGTAGCGGCTGAAGTCACCGCGCGCGAACTGGTAGGTGCGACCGACGCTGCGCTTGTCGCGTTCCTGCCGGTATTTCTCCCTCACCGCTTCCAGGTCGATGGTCAGTGTTTCATCGCCACGGTCGTCGCTTTCGGCGCGGGCCACAGCTCCTCCTCGGGGGAAGGGGGTGGAAGGGAAACATGACGCCACACGTCGTCGAACTGATCGCGCAGCCGCAGCGGGGCGTCGGAGTTGCTGAAGAGGTAGAAGCGATCGGAGCCGAGGGCCTCCCACACGAGTGAGGCGACGTCCTCGGCGCTCACCGAGGTGTCGCCGCCCGCGCCGCGGGGGGCCGTCAGGCCTTGGACCATGGGGGTGTCGACCCGGCCGGGACACAGCACCGACACCCGGACCCCGGTGCCCCGCAGATCGGCGCGCAGACTGCGGGCGACCGCGAGGTCGGCGTGCTTGGAGGCGGCGTACGCGGCGCTGCCGGCGCCGACGACGAAGGCGGACATCGAGGCGGTGTGGATCAGATGGGCGGGCCGGCCGCGCTCGAGCAGCCGGGGGACGAAGGCGCGGGCCACCAGGACGTGCGCCCAGTGGTTCACCTCGAAGACCTGCCGCATCCGCTCCAGTGGCACCTCCCACAGGGGCTGTCCCACGGGGCCGAGGACCCCGGCGTTGTTGCACACCACGTCGATGTCGCCGAGCAGGTCGAACGCCGTGTCCGCGAGCCGTTCGACGGCGTCCGGGTCGGTCAGGTCGGCGGTCACCGCGGTGACCTGAGCGCCCTGTGCGGTGAGTTCGGCGGCCCGGCGGTGTAGTGCGTCGTCTTCGACGTCCGCCATGACCACGCCGGCGCCGGCCCGTGCGAAGCGGGCGCTGAGGGCGAGGCCGATGCCGCTGGCCGCGCCGGTCACCACGGCTGTCCTTGTCTGTAACTGCACTTGGCTGTCTCCGCTTCTGCGCGCGGGTACGCCGAAGGACGGCGCGCCGTAGCCAACGAGAAGGTCTGGAACGGATCGCGCCGTTCGAGGGGCGCGGGTGTCAGCTGGGGTCGGGGAGCTTCAGGCTGATCACGAGAACGGTCACCGAGAAACACGCCAACAGGGCGAGAACGAGCACGGCCGCCGACGCCGTCGACAGCCAACCGGCCAGGGAGAGATAGAGGGTTCCGCCGACGGTCGCGCCCAGCGCGGTCGCCATCTGCTGGCTGGTCACCAGCACACCGCTGCCCATGCCGGCCTGCGCGGGGGGTACGTCGGCGAGGATCGTCCGGAACAGCGTCGGGCCGGTCAGCGCCGCGCCTGCTCCGTACAAGCCGATCCCGACGAGCACGAGCACCAGGGAGGGATGCGGCCAGCCCAGCCGGATCACCAGCGCCAGCAGCAGCACCCCCGTGCCCTGGACCAGGGCGCCCAGGGTGACGATCCGGCTGCCCAGGGCCGCCGCGATCCTCGGGGTGAACAGCGTCACCGCGAAGAACGCCACGGCGAACGGCGCCAGCCCCCCGCCGGATTCGAGCCCGTCGAAGCCGAAGTGACCCTGCGCGATCAGCGCGTAGACGAACAGGAAGGCGCCGAAGCCGGCCGAGAACGGCACCATCGCCGCCAGCCCTCTGCGCATCCCCGGATGGGACAGCACCGATGGGGACAGCAGCGGTGAGCCGCCCCGCGCCTCCAGCCCACGTTCGGCCCGCACCAGCGCCAGCGCGCCCACCGCGGCGACCGCGAGCAGCGACCACAGCCACGGCGGCCAGCCCAGGTCGGGGCCCGCCACGACCACGGCCAGGACGCAGACCATGGTGACACCGAACAGCACGGTGCCCACCGGGTCGAAGCCCGGCTTCGCGTCGGCCCTGGTCGCGGGGACGCGCCGGACGGCCAGCAGCGCGGCCACTCCGATCGGCACATTGATCGCGAAGACCGACCGCCAGCCGATCCCGGCGGCGTCCAGCGAGACCAGCAGCCCGCCCAGGACCTGTCCGGTGACCATGCCGAGGGCCGCGGTCGCGCCGTACATGCCGATCGCACGGGCGCGCGCCTGGCCCTCGGTGGCCGCCTGGATCGTCGCCAGCACCTGCGGTACGAGCATGGCGGCGGCGGCGCCCTGCAGCAGCCGGGCCGCGACGAGGAACTCGATGGTCGGGGCGAGTCCGCACAGCGCCGAGGTGACGGTGAAAGCAGCGAGCCCGTAGGCGTACACGCGCCGTCTGCCGAAGGCGTCGCCCAGCCGGCCGCCCAGCACCAGGCCGAGGGCGTAGGTGAGGCCGTAGCCGGACACCACCAGCTCCAGTGCGGCGGGGCCGCCGTGGAGGTCGTCACTGATCGAGGTCAGTGCCACATTGACGATGGAGGCGTCCACGATGGACAGGGCGTATCCGGTGAGCACCACCACCAGGGCGATGCCACTGAGCCCCGCGGCGGCCGGTTCCGTGCCGGCCGAGGGCTCCGGCGTCGCGTTGGGCCCCTTCAGAGGGGGAAGGCCCTCGCGTTTCGTCATGCGCTGCCTACCCAGGTGTTTGTGGGGGACGGTTGAGGCGGGTGCGAGGGTAACAATGTCACTCGGTGGTGGTGGGGGTGCCGGTGATCTTCGACATGATTCCCTTGGAGGGGTCCTTCGCGGACTCCGGCCAGGGGGTCAGGGCGTTGAACCCGCGGTGCGAGGAGGCGGGCTGGATGCGGGTGTCCATCGACATCCGCATGCCGGCCGGGTCCACCGAGACGTTGGGGATGGACTTGTGACACATGAAGGCGTGGAAGATGATCACGTCGCCCGGTTCCATGGGCGAGAACAGCAGTTGCTCGTCCGCGCCGAACTCCTCCGCCGGAATACCCCGCACGGCGTGGCCGAAGCGGCGGAAGTTCTCGGTGACGACGTGCTCACGCGGGCCCTTCTTGTGGCTGCCGTCGGCGACTGCGACGCCGCCTATGTCGGGGGTCGTCGCGAGCAGCGGCACCCAGGCGGTGCGGAAGTCCTTGTTCGGGCCGATATAGAAGCCGTCCTGGTGCAGCGGCGTCAGGAAGCTCGGCTCCGCGCAACCCGCGGCGGAGGGGTAGTAGCGGATCGTCGTCGACTTGAAGACGAAGACGGGCTCGCCGAAGACCTTGTCCCAGACCTTGAGGGTCGAGGGGTGGTTCCACAGGTTGTCGTACTTGACGTAGTCGTGCATCGCCACCTCGTCGACCGCTTCGAAGGACTCGATGGTGAGGGTGTCGAGCGTGGTGCCGGGGGCGGCGTGGCCGAGTGCGATCAGGCCCTCGAGCATCTGCTCGGCGGCGGCCCGCACGAGTTCACGGTCCAGAGCGCCCCGCAGATAGAGGTAGCCGTGCTCGTCGTAGAACCGGTCGAGGGCCTCACGGTCGTCGAGAAGAGGCGTGCAGTCGACGTAGTCGCTGAAAGTGTCCGTCATGGTTCCTTGTCCTCCTGACGTCTGTGCGTGGGGGAAGGAGCGTCAAACATCAAAGCGGGCGGCGGCTTCGATGACGCCGGGTGAGGCGGAGGTGACGAGAGACGACCGCCGGGGACGGCCGGTGCTGACGTTCACAATGGTGGGGTCGGGCCGGTCAGAGGGACAATCCGGTGAGCAGGGACGGGTATGCGAGCAAGTGGGCCGTCGTGGGGCACCTCTGCGCAACCGTTGATACCGGTACGCACACTCACATGTGTGCCTCACCGGGCGGTCCAGTGACACTGGAGCGCCGTCGCTCTTGAGGGCGATGGTGCGCCGACGCGCCGTGACCCGTCACAGACGACACGCCAGGCAACGTTCTGGCAAAGCGATCGACCATGAACGGTGGGCGGCTGTGTTTTCGCTCGTGCAATGCCACTTAGAAGGTAACGGGGATTTCATCGAACCCGCCGGTGATCCGGTGCTCCTGCCAGCGCAGGGACTCCTCAGGTACCGCGAGCCGCAGGTTGGGCAGTCTGTGGAACAGTCGCTCGAACACCGCGGTCAGCTCGATCCGAGCCAGCGTGCGGCCGATGCAGTGCCGGGCGCCGTGCCCGAATGCCAGGTGTGACTTGGGCTTGTCCCGGGCCAGGTCGAACAGGTCGCCGTCGGGGAACGCCCGGCTGTCGTAGTTGGCCGCGCCGATGGCCAACATCACCGCGTCTCCGGTCCGAATCACTGTCTCGCCGACGGTGATGTCGCTGTGCGCGTAGCGGGGTATTATCGCGTTGGATCCCCTGCCGCCAACGCTCAGGCGCAGGATCTCCTCGACCGCGGCCGGCGCGAGTTGGGGATTCTCGGCCAGCAGGGCACGCTGGGCCGGATTGCGCAGCAGCAGCAGGGTGCCCAGGTCGATGCGCACAATGGTGGTCTCGTAGCCGAACAACAGCACGGCGTTACCCAAGTGGGCAATCTCCGCATCGGACAGTTCGCCGTCTTTATGGGCGATCAGCTCGGACAGGATGTCGTCGCCCGGCTCGGTTCGCTTGCGCGCCACCAGTTCCGTTATGTAGTCGACAACCTGTTGAAAGGTGTTCGCCGAGTGCTGGTTGTCGCTCTGGTCGAATGTGCCTCTCGCCCACTGCCCGAACCGCTCCCGATCGGCCAACGGCACGCCAAGCAGATCGCAGATCACCATGGTCGGCAACGGAAACGACAGCGCGCGGTGCAGGTCGGCCGGCGGAGTGCTGGCGGCCAACTGGTCGAGCAGGTCGTCCACGTGGTGCTCGATCCGGGTCTTCATAAGGCGCATCCGGCGCGTGGAGAACCGGGGCACAAGCAGCGCGCGCATCCGCGTATGCCTGGTGGCCTCGGTTTTGTAGTCGTCCCCGGCCATCAGCGCGATCATAAAGTTCCTGGCCGCGCTCTTGGTCGACTGCTCCGGGTTGGGGTTGCTGAGACGGAGTCGACGGTCGGCGAGTAGTGCCCTCACCTCGTCGTAGCGGGTGATCAGCCAGGCATCTTCACTGGCGGTCCGCACTCTGGTGATCGGCCCCTCCTGCTGCAGTGCGAGCATCTGGGGCGCGATGCCGATCACGGCCGGGTTATCGAACGGTAACCTCGGAAGTTCCTCCATGTGGCCATGATCATATGTTGGGGTTTTTATGTCAATAAGTTTGAGTCAGGGATTTCAGCGGTCGAATCAGCGTGGGTTGAATGTTACAACTGACACGTATGTGCTCGACGTCCGAGGAAATGCCGGTGCCGTTTCCTTGACATCGGCGAGAAATGCAGGTCATCGGCTTCGGAGGCATCACGCAGTGACCCCCCTGACTGCGCGTACGGCGCAGGCGAGCTTCTGCGGTAGGTCTTCCTTGATAAGGCGGCCCTGTGCCCCCGAGGTGAATTCCTGGTCCAGGCGGCGGCGATCCCGGAACGTGCTAAGAGGGGGCTTTCTCCTGATGTTTCATCCCGGAATTGCTGTTTGATCCGGCGGTGTCAGGTCGCGCCAGGAGATGGTGGCTTCGTCGGTGAGGCGGCGGAGCATCCGGTCGGTCGTGGCGAGGTTGCTCACGGCTTCGGAGCGGGAGCAACGCCCAGCGGGCATCGGGCGGATCACTCGGATACGGACGAGTTCGGCCATGACCTGGACATGCCGCTGGCCTTTGGGGTGAGGCAGGCGCAAGCTTGGCACCTCGCCCCAGCCGCCGACCTGAATGCGGCTGTTGTCGGCGAGGCGACCGACCGCGACGGAACCGGTGCCGGCGACCGGGCCGACACCGTGCTCCAGCCCGGCGGCGGGCACGAGGAGGTCGGCGTCGCCCATGACCAGCGCGGGCGCGTCGAAGTGCAGTGCAGTGCGGTGCGTATCTGGTGGCACTGCCGGGTTGTCTCGCAGCCGTGGCCGCCCACAGCGACGGCGGAGGGGCGTGCACGCGTCGGAAGTGCCCCCGCGACCAGTGCCGCGACCCAGGCGGCCGCGGCCACCGGGTCGTGTGGCCGCCAGCCGCTGCTCGGGCGGACATGGTCGGCGACCAGATCGTCCCCCCGCGAAGGCGCGGAGATGCGTCTTGGCGCCGCCCACGTCGATACTCACCACGAGAGGGCATGAGGGGAGAGCGTCCCGCACGGTTCTCTTTCGTCGTTGCGCTTGGCTGCGACGGTGGGCGAACCGTGCCTTGGGCGGGGAAGTCGATGAACTCGGGAAGCCCCGGGACGGGCCTCTGACGGGCACGGCAGGCGAGTGCCGTGATGTTCGTTAGGGAATTAACTAACGAAGTACAGTGCGTGTCAAGAGGCGTCGCGCACTCGACCGACGAAGCGGTCCCAACGGGCCACTGCGGGGCGGGAACCGCGACGCCAAGGCATCCCATCGCCGCATCCCGGAGGACGATCGCTCCGGGAGCGCGGCCGCTGACCCGTGTGGGAGAACTGTGGAACACGACGTGGCGAGAGCCCCTCGCCTGACCGAGAGCGCGAGCGCGGTGTTCGCCGTGCTCGCCAGGGCGGGCACCGCGACCCGGCCGCAGCTCGCGACCCTGGCGGGCCTGTCCAAGCCGACGGTGTCCTCCGCCGTCGCAGAGCTCGAGAGCGCCCGGCTCGCCACCCACTCCGGCACCACCTCCAGCGGCACGGGCCGTTCCGCCGCCCTCTACCGCCTGGGCCCGGACGCCGGCGCCGTACTCGCCGTCGACCTCGGCCCCGCCTTCACGCGGGTCCGCGGCTGTGCCCTGGACGGCACCCTGCTCGCCCAGGCCACCGGTGCCCGGAAGGACGCCGCCGACGTCGTGCGGGAGGCCCTCGACGCGCTGCCCGGCGGCATCCCGCTGCGCGCCATCGTCGTCGCCGTCGGTGACGTGATCGTGCCCGAGCGGCAGGGGACCATCATGCGCCCCGCGACCGCCAAGGCGGGCCCCGTCTTCGACGCCATGGCCGTCGCGCTGCCGGCGGGTGTGCCCATCCACCTGGAGAACAACGTCAACTGCGCGGCACTCGCGGAGCTGCACGAAGGCGCCGCCCGCGGCCGCAACACCTTCGGCTACCTGCGGATCGGCGTCGGTATCGGCCTCGGCATCGTGGTCGGCGGTCAGGTGCTGCGCGGAGCCAACGGCGCGGCCGGCGAGCTGGCCCGACTGCCCTACCCGTGGGACGACGGCCGTGAGCCGCGGCAGGAGGCGTTGGAGGAGTACATCGGCGCACACTCGCTCCTGCGGCGGGCGGCCGGGGCCTGGCAGGACACCGACGGGCCGTGCCCCCGGACCGTCGAGCGGCTCTTCGTCCTCGCCGGAGAGGGCCGGCCCGCGGCCCGCGCCGTGATCGGCCGCCATGCCGCCGACGTCGGCCGTCTCGCCGCCGCCGTGACCGCCGTGCTGGACCCGGGACTGGTCGTGCTGGGCGGCAGTACCGGCGCCGACCCGCAGCTCCTGCCCGGTGTGCGGGCCGAGCTCGCCCGGCTGAGCTGGCCCACCGAAGTCGTCAGCAGCACGGTCGGCGATCTCGGCACCGTCGTGGGTGCCGCCCGGCTCGCGGTCTCCCGAGGAGTCCAAACCGTGACCCAGGCCGCGGGGGACAAGGATTGACGACTTCCGACTCGATCTGCGAATGTCCGGACATGCGCTTCCAAGTCGGCCGGGACGCCGACTCCGGGTGAGCCTCCCGCCCGTACGCGAAGTACGGCAGCCGCACGAGGGCGTGCTTGTGCGACGCCGGCCGTCATGGCCGGGGACCCCACCCGTCAAGGCGACGCGGCCGTGCGAGGCCGTGCCCCCGGAGAGCGAAATTTCCTGAAAAATGCACCTGTGCCGCCTCGGCTGGCGCCGTGCTCCGTCCCCTACGACGAAAAGGGATCGAAGATGGTTACTGTGGGTGTGCGGCGCTCCCGCCGACTCGGCCGCGGCGGCATACGCCGCCTGGTTCCCCTCGCTGCTGTTGCCACGGCAGGTGCCCTGCTGCTCTCCGCCTGCGGGTCGGGATCCGGCTCGGGCGGGACCTCCAAGTCGCTGACGTTCTGGATTTCCACGGTCCCGGGGCAGGACGCGGGCTGGAAGAAGATGGTGGCGCAGTACGAGAAGGAAACCGGCGTCAAGGTCAAGCTCGTCAACATCCCCTACGACGGCTACCCGACGAAGCTGCACAACGCCGCGCAGGCGAACTCCCTGCCCGACGTGGCGGCCGTGCCGGCGCTGGATCCGATCTGGTCGAACAAGCTGATCGACCTCAGCTCCATCGCCGACAACAAGAGCAACAAGATCAACGCCAACTTCCTCGCCAAGGACTCGTCGGGGAAGGTGCTGTCCATCCCTTCGGACGTCACCGCGTCCGGGCTGTTCATCAACGAGACGCTGTTCAAGAAGGCCGGCGTCTCCTTCCCGACCTCGCCCGAGAAGACCTGGACCTGGACCGACTTCATCAAGGCGGCGAACAAGGTCCGGGAGAAGACCGGCGCCAAGTACTCCCTGACCTTCGACCAGTCGCCGTCCCGGCTCCGGGCCATGGTGTACGAGATGGGCGGGAAGTACGTCCACGCGGACTCCTCCGGCAAGTTCTCGGCGGACGCGGCGACCAAGAAGGCCGTGAACTACTTCGTCGGACTGAACGACGACAAGACCATGCCGAAGTCGGTGTGGACCAGCGGCGCCGACCCGTCGGCCATGTTCCAGAGCGGTGACGTGGTCGCCTACTGGTCCGGCGTGTGGCAGGTTCCCGCCTTCGCGGACAGCATCAAGAAGTTCGACTGGGCGAGCGTCCCGACTCCCGCCCAGCCGGTGCAGGCCAGCGACGTCAACAGCGGCAGCATGACGGTGGGCTTCAACAACAACGGCGATGCGGCCACCGCCGCGAAGAAGTTCCTGTCCTGGCTGTACGAGCCGGCCCACTACAAGACGCTCTGTGAGGCGTCCGGGTTCCTGCCCGTCGAGAGCGGTCTGAACCCGACGTACCCCTTCACCTCCAAGGCGGCGCAGGCGGCGTTCAAGCTGTACAACGAGCAGATCCCGCTTTACGCCCCGATCTCCGGCTACTTCAACACCGCGCAGACGAACTGGGTGCTGAAGGGCAAGAGCCTCACCGAGGACCCGACCAAGACGGAGCTCGGTAAGGCGATCAACGGTCAACAGTCGGCCGGCAAGGCCCTGGAGAACATCGTGGCCGGCTACAACCAGCAGGTCGGCGGCGCATCGTAGGGCACAGGGCCGCCCACGTGATGCCGGGCTCATGGCCTGAGCCCACCGCAATCCATTCCACCAGCACGGAGTCAGGAAGATGACCAAACGCGCCTCGGACGTGTCCGCGAGCCCGCCCAGGACACGCAGTAAGTACACCCTTGCGCCGCTCGTCCTCATCGCGGCCAATGTCGTGCTCTTCGCGCTGTTCTTCGTCTGGCCTGCGGTGATCGGGCTCGTCTACTCCTTCACGAACTACACGGGCGTGGGGGTGTTCCAGTTCGTCGGACTGGACAACTACCACAGCCTGCTCGGGGATTCCACGTTCTACGACGCGCTGACCCGGACGCTGCTGTACGCCGTGCTCTTCGTTCCGCTGAACTTCGCGCTCTCGCTGCTCATCGCCAACGTGCTGGTGAGCAAGCACGCCAAGGGCGCGTCGGTCGCGCGCGTCATCTTCTTCATCCCGTGGCTGCTGTCGCCCATCGTCGTGGGTGTCCTGTGGCGGTGGCTGTTCGGTGAGAACTTCGGACTGGTCAACTACGTCATCGAAAAGCTCGGCGGAAGTGCCGTTCCGTGGCAGTCGAACCCGGACCTGTCGTTGATCGTGGTGGTGATGGCGGCGTCCTGGGCCTGGACGGGTTTCTCGATGCTGTTGTTCATCGCGGCGATCAAGAACGTACCGGTGTCGTACTACGAGGCGGCCTCGCTCGACGGCGCCGGCCCATGGCGTCAGTTCTTCAGCATCACGCTGCCGAGCATCGCGCCCACCTCGTTCATCGTCATCCTGCTCAACACGATCAACGCGATGAAGGAATACCCGATGTTCGTCGCCCTCAACAACGGCGGACCGGGAACGTCGAACAACCTCCTTGTCCAGTACATCTATGAGACCGGCTTCAAACGGGGCCAGATCGGCTACGCGAGCGCCGCGTCGTTCGTGCTCATGCTCATCCTGATGGCCGTCGCGATCATCCAGCTGATCGCCAACCGGCGGATGGAGAACCGATGACAACCACAGACATGCCACGCCCGGTCGACGCCGGTCCCGGACGGGCCGTTTCCAAGAAGCGGCCCCGCGGCGCGGCCACCGGTGGGCTCCGGCGGGCGGTGTCCGCGACGACACTGCTGTGGATCCTGGCGTGCCTCTACGGGTTTCCGGTGCTGTGGTTCATCCTCAGCTCCCTCAAGCCGGCCAGCGACCTGTTCTCCAATCCGCTGACGCTGGTTCCGCACAACCCGACCCTGTCGGGTTACCTGACGGCGTGGCGCAGTGCCAACTTCTCCCAGTACTTCATCAACACGACCATCGTGTGCGTGATCACGACGATCCTCACGGTGGGTGTCAGCTGCTGCACGGGGTACGCGCTGGCCAAGTACGACAACAAGTGGCTCAAGGTGTTCTTCATCTGCGTCCTGGCCACCACGATGCTGCCGTCCGAGGTCATGCTCGCCCCGGAGTTCCTGGTGGTCCGCGACCTCGGCCTCTACAACTCGTTCGCCGGCATCATCTTCCCGGCCGTGCTCACCGCGACCGGATGCTTCATGTTCCGCCAGTTCTTCCTGACGGTTCCCGACGAACTCGTGGAAGCCGCACGCATCGACGGCGCCCGCGAACTGTCGATCTTCCTGCGGATCATGGTGCCGCTCTCCCGGCCCATCATGCTGACGCTCGCTATCATGTCCTTCCAGTGGCGGTGGAACGACTACATCTGGCCGCTGCTGATGCTCAACGACCCCAACAAGTTCACCGTGCAGATCGGCATCCAGAGCCTCGTCGGGGCGCAGAACATCAACTGGTCGGTGCTGCTCGGGGGATCGGTCATCTCCATGATCCCGCTGATCGTCGTCTTCCTGGTCTTCCAACGCTACGTCATGGGCGCCGACATCAATGCCGGACTGAAGGACTGACCGTGCCCACCCCGCTCGACCACAAATTCGTCCGCGCGGTGGCCGGCGCCGCCGACCGGCTGGCCGCCCCGCTGGCGGCCGGCCCCGACGAGGAACCCACCGGGGTGCCCCACCGCGCTCTGGCGCGCCGGGTGAAGACTCTGGTCGCGGCCTACCGTTCCCCCGACTCGGCACTGCACGGCAGCAGGCAGGCCATCGCCGCCGCGACGACCCACCTCCGCGCCCTGCAAGCCGCGCAGACCACCACCGGCCTCTTCGCCGGCGGCGACAACGTGCAGTCACCGCCGGACTCCGCGTTCACCGTCAACGACGTGTGCGACGCGCACGTCCTCGCCGCCGGCGCGGGGCCGGAACTGCGCGACGTCACGGCCGCGCTCGCCGCGCTCGCCAGCGCCGCCACCGGCAGTCTCCTGACCGGTGGGGTGCACACCCCGAACCACCGCTGGGAGCTGTGCGCGGCGCTGGCCCGGCTGCACCGGTCGTTCCCGGACGACCGGCTGCTCGACCGCATGGAGCAGTGGCTCGCCGAGGGCGTCGACATCGACGCGGAGGGCCTGTACTCGGAACGGAGCGCCAACTACGCGGCCCACGTGTCCAACCCTTCGCTGCTGCTGCTGGCCGGAGCGCTCGGCCGCGCCGACCTGCTGGACGCCGTCGAACGCAATCTCGCCACCACGCTGGACCTCATCAGGCCGGACGGCACGGTGGAGACCGTCCACTCGAGACGGCAGGACCAGAACCACCCGTTCCCGCTGGCTCCCTACCTGCCGCACTACCGGCTGTTCGCGGTCCGCACCGGCCGGGGCGACTTCAGCCGGGCGGCGCGGCTGGCGGCCGCCGGCGGCATCGACGACCCCGACCTGCTCGCCGAGACCCTCCTCACCCCGGACCTGTGCCGCGCACTGCCTGCTCCGGTCGTGGAGCCACTGCCCCGCGACCGGTACCTCACCACCGCGCGCCTCGCCGCACGCGCCTCGGCCACCGCGCACACGGTGGTGTACGGCGGCTCCGACGTGCCCGAGCACCGGCGCATCCGCTCGGGCCTCGCCTGTAATCCCACCTTCCTGCGTCTGTTCGCCGGCGACGCCGTCCTCGACGCGGTCCGTCTCTCGCGGGGGTTCTTCGACATGGGCCCGTTCCGCGCCGCCGGCATGCAACGCCTCGCCGACGGCTGCTACCGGCTCACCGAAACCCTCACGGCCGCCTACTACCAGCCGCTCCCGCTGAACCAGCGGCGGGACGACGGCGCATACCGGATGGCGGACGAGGGACGCTTCTCGGCCGCGATGGCCTTCCCGGACCGGCCTCGGGACGAGGTCTCACACACGACCCGCGTCGAGGTGGACCTGAGGGGAGACGGTGCCGACCTGCGGATCGACATCAGCGGGCCACGGGTGCCCTGGGCCCTCGAACTGACCTTCCGGCCGGGCGGCGTGCCAGAGGGCGCCGTACCGATCGGCAACGGACGCTGGTGCCTGACGACCGGGCCGATGACCTACCGGGTCGGTGACGACGAGATCCGGGTCGAGGCCGACGTCGAGGCAGGCGAACCGCTCGCCGGGCCGGACCAAAGCGACGTACTGCGATACGACCCGGGTCAGGACTACACCGTGGCGGGCGGCACCGATGCGACGACCGGGAACCGCGTCTACATCGGTGGACATGGCCCGCACACACTGACCGTCGCACTGCACGCCCGCCGACCCGCACCCGCCGTGTGACCCCGGCGAACCACGCCATGGCCGCCCCAGGCATGAAGGGTTGACCCCCGTGCACCTCATGCCCCCTCCCGCGGACCTCACGCACCAGCGCGGCCCATTGCACGACCTTCCGGACACCCCGGAGGCGTACGACGCCGTCCTCGCCGACGTCACCGAGCAGGCGCTGGCCCGACTCACGGGCGGAGGGCAACGTCGCTGGGCCGATCGAGCGCCGCGAACAACGCCGAGATCCTTGCCCTTCGTCATGAGGTCGCCGTAGGTCCCCGGCAGGTCCAGCGGCCGGGGCTCTCATGGGCCGATCGTGCCGTGCTCTCCGCTCTCGCACGGCATCTGCCACCCGTCTTACGTCGCCATCGACTGGTCATCGGGCAAGGCGGGTCGCCTCGCGTGTGCCCAGTCCGGTCAGCAGGCCGAGAGCGGACTCGAGCAGTGCCGGCCCGCACCGGTGGTGGGCCGTGTCGACGCCGGTCCGCCCCACCAGGCCGACCTCTTCGATCAGGTCGCCGATGACGGTCTCTCGGGGGCGTCGTCCCGGCGGGGAGCCCGCCGGGACGGCACCTCGCGTTTCGCAGGTGGGGCCCTGACCGGCGATGATGCCGACCAGGGGCCACCCGGCACGTGAGCTGGCGTCAGCCGTCGTTCTCCGCCGAAGGGATGTAGGCGCCCGGCACGTCCTGCGGAGCATAGATCTTCTTCTCACCCGGGTACGGCTTCGCCCAGTTGTGGGTCTCGTACCACGTGAGATGGTTCATCTGGGCGGGGGGAGCGTAGTCCGGAACGGCGCCTGGACCGGTCAGCCGCTGCTTCGGCTTCCACTGCTCCCACTGGGCGGCGACATCCTTCATGTCCGCCGGCACCGAGGGCGACGGCACGGCCGCTGCCTTCAGGTCCTGCGCCGCGGGGGTGTCCAGACCACAGGACGGCGCGGTCTTCACACCGGCGGTCAGCGAGGTCCGGTTGGGCAGCACCGTGAACGGGGTGAAGTCCGGGCTCTGGGTGAACGCCGAGGCCATCGGGGTGGCCGCGGTGTCCTTCTGGTTCATCGGCTGGATCCCGAGGATCTGCTCGATGGTCCGCATCATCGTGATCTGGGAGTAGTAGTGGCTGTCCACCGTGGAGTGCTTGGCCCAGGGGCTGATGATCTGGACCGGGGCACGGTGGCCGTCGACGTGGTCGAGACCCGCCTGGGAGTCGTCCTCGACGACGAAGATCGCCGAGTCCTTCCAGTACTTGCTGTGCGAGATCTCGTCGACGATCTGGCCCACGGCGAGGTCGTTGTCCGCGACCTGGGAGGCAGCGCTCACCGGGCCACCGGTGTGGTCGCTGGAGAGCCAGAACATGTTCAGGTTCGCCGGCCCGTTCTTCTCGAAGTCCTTCTTCCAGATCTGTGCCCGGTAGACGTCCGGGACGCTGGTGTCGAACTTCGGGAAGCCGTGCACCGACACGTCGTTGAGCGACGGGATCGGCGAGGTCGAGTTCAGCGGGTAGGCGGTGTCCTGACCGGTCACCGCCATGTTCTTGCTGTCGCAGTACAGGTTCTGCCAGCTGGCGCCCGACGGCTTGGTCAGGAACTGCTGGAACTCACCGAAGTTCCGGACGGACTTGCCGGCCGCCTGCGCACCGGTCCAGATGAAGCCGGTCTTCTGGTGGCCGAGGGCGTCGTCCTCGGTGTCGTAGCTGCGGGTGTACTCACCTGCCGATGACTCGGTGTACTCCGGGTCGTCGGCCTGCATCAGCCAGTTGTGACCCTCGGCGGAGTTGGTGCCGATGTCGTACGTGTTGTCGTACAGGCCGAACTGCTTGGCCAGGGCGTGCTGGTTCGGCGTGACGTTCTCGCCGAACTCGGTCAGCGACGGGTCGCCGTTGCCCTGCGGCATGTCACCGAAGACCTGGTCGTAGGTCCGGTTCTCCTTGACGAGCAGGAAGACGTGCTTGATCGTCGAGGGGTCGCCGAGCTTGACCGGGACCGGCACCGGCTTGGCCGGGGAGCCGTCGGACTTCTTCAGCGACTCGCCGTTCCAGCCGTTCTGCTGGAAGACCTTGCCGGTGTAGGACTTGATCACGTTGTCGTCGGGCAGCGTGAACTTCTGCACGCTCGACGTCGTGTCGTGGGTGCCGTGACCGCCGGTGGCCTTACGGCGGGCGTCGATGCCACGGGTGTTGGAGACGTACACCTCGTTGCCGGAGGTGGTGATCTCCGAGGGGAAGTAGTCCGTGGGGAGCAGGCCGACGTAGCTGACCGGCTCCTGCGCTGAGGCGTACTTGTAGACGGCGACGGCGTTGGCGCGGCCGAGGGTCACCAGCAGGTGACCGTCGTCGGTGAGGGTTACCGCGTCGGGCTCGTAGCCCACCTGAGCCTTGGCCCACGGCTGGGTGGAGATGGTCTGGACGACCTTGTCCTTCGCCGTGTCGATGACCGACACGTTGTTGTCGGCGGTGTTGGTGACGAACACCGAGCCGTTCTTGGCGTACACGGCGGTCGGGTGCAGACCGACCTCGATGCTGGAGACCGCGGCGTCCTGGTTCGCCAGGTCGATGACGCTGACCGTGCCGCTGGTGGTGGCAGCGGTCTTCTGGTCGGCGAGTACCTGCGTGCCATACGAGTTGATCGTGGGCTCGCCGGGCTTGGCCGGACGGCCGCCCTCGTTGCTCACGTAGAGCTTGTTGCCGACGACGACCATGCCGCGCGGGGCGTTGCCCACGTTCCAGCTCTGCTTGACGGTCCCGGTCGCGGCGTCGATGGCGACGACCCGGTTCTGGCCGTTGACCGCGGAGTACACGGTCTTGCCGTCGGCCGAGAACGCCGCCGCGCCCACCAGGGCGTGCTTGGACCCCTGCGCAGGGATGCTGACGGTCCTCGGGCTGGAGACGCTGCCGTCCGCGTTCACGGTGAACACGGTGTAGCCGTCCGGCTGGCCCAGCCACAGCTGCTTGCCGTCGGGCGAGTATGTCGGGCCTTCCTGGCCCACGTTGTTGCTGCTGATGCGGGGGTTCGACGACGCGGCGTTGCTGACGAGCTGCTGCGTCTTCCAGTTCTTCAGGTCCACGATGGCCAGGGCCGCGCCACCGTCGGTGACCGAGGCGGCCATGTGCGTGCCGTCCGGGCTGACCGAGGAGGACATGATCTTGCCCTGGTTGATGACAAGACGGTCGCCGTACGGGGCGATGTACTGGTTGCTGGAGACGACCTGGCCCTTCTCGGTGACCTGGCCGACCTGGTCCGTGCCGAACTGGTGGGTCTGCGCGAGCGCCGTGCCGGCGGCCACGAGGGCGACAGCGGTGGTGCCCGCCGTCAACAGCGGTATCCGGCGGCCGATGCGTCTACCGATGAGGTTGATCCGAGCTTCCTCGACGAGCTTGCGGCGGCGAGTTACCTGCATTGAGTGTTATCCCTTCGGGGTGGTGTCGAGCAGTTCGACGTTGCCGTCGAACTGCCACAGCGGGTTCGGTGCGTCCCCGTCGGAGGTCCGCACCAGGAAGTAGCCGTTCACTTCCTTCGGCCCATCGCCATCGGCCATGAACCGCCCGTCCGGAGTGACGTCGAGTTGGTAGATGGCCTGTCCTGTGGCCTCGACCGCGGGAAGATGCCAGGTCACGACGCAGCGCCAGTCGTTGCCGGGGCCTTTTGCTGCGACCCTGGTGCTTCCCTTGTTGCACGACGCCGTGGCCTTCAACTGGGCCTCGGTGACGGCGGGCCGGTTGAGTTGGTCGGTCTGCATGCGGTACAGGTGCGCGAACGCCGTGGCGAGCGAGCGCTGCACCTTGTCCTGCTCGATCCCGGAGCCCGTCGCCGAGGTCGCCGCGGCGACGACCGCGAACGACGCGGTGGCCACCCCGATGAGCGGCAGGATTCCGACGGTGATCGCGCGGCGGCCCGAACCGTCGTGGGCCAGGCCGGTGAAGTCACGCCGTACGAAGAGCACATACGCCAGCGCCGTCGCGACCACGGCCCACACGAGGCTGACAACGATGCCAATCAGCAGCGGGCCGAGTTGCTGGGGGCTGGTGAACAGGCCGTTCCAGGAGATGAAGGCGTAGCTCGGCAGGGCGACGCGCACGGCCACCGGAAGCGGCAGCATCTGGGCGACCGCCATCGCGAGCGAGACGAGTACGGGCACCAGCAGCCCCATCGGGGACCGTCCCAGCGTGACCGAACCGAGGAGGCCGAGTGCGGCGAGCGCCAGGGTCGGAGCGAGGACGCAGACCCAGGAGAGCAGGACCTGAACGGCGGCGTCCGACGGTGCCAGGAGATGGCCGTCGAGACCGACCAGCGGCCGGTTGCCGACCACGAGGAGGCCGCCGACGGTACTGGAGACCGCGAGCCCGGCCACGAGCAGCAGCAGGACGGTGAGACTGGCCACCGTCTTCGCCACGAAGATCCGCCGGGGCGAGCGGACCGCCACGAGCAGATGGCGCCAGGTGCCGAGCCGGTCCTCGGAGGCGAACACGTCACCGGCCACCACCGAGGTCAGCAGCGGGAGCGCCCAGGTCCCCGCGAAACCGAGCACCACCAGCGGCCCGGCCCACCCGGAGGCGAGCATCCAGCGTCCGAAGAGGGTGTCGACGGGAAGCGTGCTCTGCTGGCTCACCCCGGCGACGAAGAAGGCGGGAGAGATCCAGCAGGCGAGGACCAGCAGGCGGATTCGCCACTGGGAGACGAGCTTGACGAGCTCGAAGCGACAGGCGCGGGTGACGGGGACGCGACGGCCCCCGGTCACCTGCTCGTGTTCCTGTTCCCGTCTCTGGGTGAGGGTCGCGGTCATCTGCCCGCCTTCTGTTGCTCGGTGAGGGTCAGAAACGCGGCTTCGAGCGGCGACACCAGGGGGGTGAGCTCGCGCGGCGCGACGCCCTTCTCCACGAGCCGCACCACGAGTTGGTCGAGGGCGGGCACCAGGGCGCGTACGACGAGCAGTTCGGCGTCCTGCCGTATCCCGGCGTCGTCGACGACCTGGATCCCCGGCGCGTCGTCCGCCAGCCGGCGCGCGGCCTGCGGGTCGGAGGTGAGCAGCCGGTAGTCGAGTTCACGGTTCTCGGTGGCCAGCTCGCCCAGCGGGCCGGAGAAGACGACGCGTCCGGCGGCGAGGATGGTCACCTCGGAACACAGCGCCTCGAGGTCGTCCATGTTGTGGCTGGAGAGCACGACGGCGGTTCCGTCGGCCGCGAGCCGGCCCAGGACACCGTGCACGTGCTTCTTGCCCGCCGGGTCGAGGCCGTTGGACGGTTCGTCGAGCACGAGCAGCCGGGGCTTGATCAGCAGGGCGGCGGCGAGTCCGAGGCGCTGGCGCATTCCGAGGGAGAAGCCGCGGGTACGGTCGTCGGCGACGTCGGTGAGACCGACCTCGGCGAGTACGTCGTCGATCCCCGCCGTGCGCGCGTCGTGGCCGCGGAGCGCGGCCAGCGCGGCGAGGTTCTGCCGTGGGGTGAGCGAGGGGTAGAGAGCGGGGCCGTCCACGAAGCCGGCGACACCGTCGGGAGCGTCGAGTGCCCGCTCGACCGGTGTACCCAGGACCTCCAGGCGACCGTCGTCGGCCACCGCGAGCCCCAGCAGAAGGCCGAGCAACGTCGTCTTTCCGGCGCCGTTCGGTCCGACCAGGCCGTGGATCTGACCCTGCGTCACATCGAGATCGATGCCGTCCAGGGCGACGACATCACCGAAGCTCTTCGTGACACCGCGAGCCCGGATTGCGCGGAGTTCTTCCATGGGTCCCTTCCTTCAAATTCCTCAAGGACCCTATGGATTGATCATGCCGCTCATGGGGATGGAGAGTTGAATGTATGTAGAACATGAAATGACTTGGCATTGTCGACGTCGCCGCCGAGCGGAAACCGTCCGCGTTTTGACCAGCACCTTTGCCGTTACTTGGGCAAAGCTGGATGCTTTCATGAATGAGTTGCAATGGTGAATGTCGCGGTGAATGCCAACTGGGTACGGAGCAGAATTGAGCTGCGCCCTCGGAGTCCCTGCGAGGTTCGGCATCCATGGGTTGCCGCGGTTTTACTTGCTTTGGAACGCTGCCGTGGCGAACGCGGCTTCGACACGCTGCTGCCCGTTGGCGCTGCCACGGCCCATCGCCTCGCCGCAGAGGGCATCCGCCGTCCTGGCGCTCGGCAGGACGCATATCGCGGCGGTCGGAACGAGCCGGAAGGCGTCCGGGGCCCCCTGCGAGGGCTCGCTCTCCTCGAACGCCTGCGTCAGTGCGCGAGGCGTCGGTGACAAGGACTCCGTCCCGCGGCCCTGGCGCGTTCGCGACGTCAAACGTCTTCGGTGTGCGTGCTGCGCGAGCAGGCCCGTGAGACCGCACGCACCCGCCGACAAGAAAAGGACATCATGGGCGCGTGTCCGGCAGACGAGGCCGAGGATCTGGCCGTCGAGGGCCCCTCGGTGCGTTTCACCTACCGACGGATGGGGCCGCAGGGCGGTGTTCCGCTCGTCCTGCTGAACCGCTTCCGCGGCACCATCGACTGGTGGGACCCGGAGTTCCTGGACCTGGGCGGCATCGTGGCCCAGTGCGTGGCCCTGTGACGCCCTGAGCTGGTGCGCAAACTCGTCGTGGCGGGCGGCGGCCCGGCCGGCTGGGTGCCGGGTGCGCCGGAGTTCAGCGAGAAGATCCTCGGCATCATGGCCAAGCCCGACGCCGGCCGGGAGGACATGCTGTTCCAATGTTCTGCCCCGAGACGGAAGCAGGCCGCGCCGCTGGGCATGTGCACTTCGACTCGACCAGTCGCGAACCGGCTCGCGGTCGGCGGCGCCCGGTCTCCGAGGCGGTGGCGCAGGGCATGCTCGCTGCGGCGGGGCAGCTCCTGGCGGCCCCCTTCGATCAGGTGCAGGCGGAACTGGTCCCGGTTTGTCGTTGCGCTGTTCCGCCGTCGACGTCAAGACGTCAATCTTGTGCGGCGCACGTTCTTGCACCCTCATGAAATTATGGTCATAATTTAATGGTCGATGTGATGCTGAAGGACTGAACCGCACAGGGTTCCGACTCCTCCGGGCCTTCGGCCGTCGACCGAACCGACTGCAGCCGCAGTCGTGGAAAACCCCATGTAGAAGGGCACGGCCGTGAACGACGCACAAGGAGTACGAGGCGACGTGGTGACGTCGCACAAGAACGCACCCACCCGCACCCTCACCGCCGGGGGAGTGACCTTCGCCTACCGCGACCTCGGTCCCAGGACCGGCGTTCCGGTGGTCTTCATCACCCACCTCGCCGCGGTCCTCGACAACTGGGACCCCCGGGTCGTCGACGGCATCGCCGCCAGGCACCGCGTCATCACCTTCGACAACAGGGGCGTCGGCGCCACCACCGGCTCGACGCCGAAGACCATCCAGGAGATGGCGAACGACGCCGTCACCTTCATCCGGGGTCTCGGGCTCGAGTACGTCGACATCCACGGCTTCTCGATGGGCGGCATGATCGCCCAGGTGATCGCGCAGGAGAAACCGCAGCTCGTCCGCAGGCTGATCCTCACGGGCACCGGTCCCGCGGGCGGCGAGGGCATCAAGAACGTGACCCGGCTGTCCCACCTCGACACCGTCCGGGCACTGTTCACCCTCCAGGACCCGAAGCAGTTTCTCTTCTTCACTCGCACCGCGGGCGGGCGCCGAGCCGGAAAGCAATTCCTGGCCCGCTTGAAGGAGCGCACTCACGACCGGGACAAGGCGATCTCCCTCGCCTCGTACTTCGCCCAGCTCAAGGCCATCCACCGCTGGGGGCTCGCGCAGCCCCAGGACCTCTCCGTCATCCACCAGCCCGTGCTCGTCGTCAACGGCGAGAGTGACAGGATGGTGCCGACGAAGAACTCGGTCGGCCTGGCCCGGCGACTGCCGAACGCCGACCTGGTCATCTACCCCGACGCCGGCCATGGAGGCATCTTCCAGTTCCACGAGCAGTTCGTGGCGGAAGCCCTCGAGTTCCTTGAGCGGTAGTGGGCGTGAGGGACGGGCGGCGCCTGTGCTGGGGGCGTTGGAGGCTTCTCCGGTCCGGGTGGTCGCCGCCCGTCAACCGGTCGGCATGAGTCGAGGTCGGAGAGGCACTCTTCGCGAGTCCGGGAGTGGCCGCGAGCCGTCATGTGCGGGCGCGCGGGGGCGCGGGACCGTTTCATCGTATCCGGGCTCGGCTCGATGTCCTCGCCCATGGCCCGACGGAGGCCGACGGCCACGCTGCTGCGGCTCGGTCGTCCCTCTCAGTGCATGAACCTGAGGGCGTTCTCGATTCCCTGCTCGAGAACCTCGTCGGCGAAATTCCGGTCGGAGAGGGCGCGGGACAGTTGCAGCGTCCCCACCATCATGGTGAAGAGCCCGATGGCCTTGCCGCGAGCGGACTGCGGATCCGCAGGCGCCAGACGGGCGGCGATCTCTTCCACGATGGCCCTCGCGCCGTCGGTGTACGCCTGCTTGGTGACGTCCGCGCAGCGGCCGATCTCGTCGAGCAGGGCGGCGGAGGGGCATCCGGCGCCTCGCTGGTCACGGTGCTCGGGCGACAGATAGTCGCGGATGAGGTCCTCGAGTCCCGGACGGCCGGGCCGCAGCGTGCCGTACGTCGCCACCTGTGTGCTCAGTTCCTCGGCGACAACATTGGCCACGAGGTCGTCCTTGGATGCGAAGTGGGCGTAGAAGGCGCCGTTGGTGAGCCCGGCGTCGGCCATCAGCGTGGAGATGCCGGAGCCGTCTATCCCGTCCTGCTTGAACCGATGGCCGGCCTTTTCGATGATCCGTTGCCGCGTCACCTGCTTGTGCTCCTTGGCATAGCGCACCACAGGATTTCTCCATTCGCTCCGTAAGGCCGTTCCTCGCATCCAGCCTAGTCCATGGCCTGACATGCGTAATATTATGATCGGCAGCCAAGGTGCCTGGACTGCGGCTTTGAGGCGAGGCGCCGACTCCCGACCGCGGTGCGGGCGCCGCGGCGACCGAGTGGATCCTGGCCTGGGTGCGGGCGGGGTGATGCCGGTTGATGGTCCCCCGTCATCTGGCCCGCGATTCCGCGGTTCATGCCTCACGACCGCAGGCGGGCTCCCGGTCCCAGTCGGGCGGTGACGTCCCCGGGGGTGAGGGCGGAGTGCTCCGCCGAGCACTCGACGGCGACGCGGACCGGGGCGCCGCAGTTGGTGTGGCGTACGTCCAGGACGGGGCCCTCGGGGCCGAGGGTGTATGTCTCGCCCCACTGGCTGAGTGCCATCAGGGCGGGCCACAGGCCCCAGCCCTTGCGGGTCAGGTGGTACTCGTTGCGGGAACGGCTGCCGGGTATTTGGTAGGGGATGGTCTTCAGGATGCCGGCCGAGGTCAGCTTCCGGAGGCGGTCGCTGAGAACGGCCTCTGACAGGCCGATGTGGCGGCGGAAGTCGTCGAAGCGGCGGACTCCGTTGACGGCGTCACGCAGGATCAGCAACGTCCATTTCTCCCCGACCACGTCCAGTGTGCGCTGAATGGGGCAGTTCTCCGTGCTCGCCTCAAGCCACTCCATCCCGCCATCGTAAGGCCCTGACTTCGTCATTGACAGTCAGGTCGACAGGACGCTAGCTTCGCTTGAAAAAGTCAGATGGAAAGGCTCGGCGCCGTGGGGCGGACACGTACGTATCGATGGGATGATCCCGCGATCCTGGCGGAAGCCGCCGGACGCATGGCCGGTATCGACTTCCTGCGCGAGGTGCGGGCGGGGCATCTGCCGGGGCCGCCCATCAACTACACCATCGACTTCGTTTTGGACGAGGTGGAGCCCGGCCGGGCGGTCTTCTCGCTGACACCGGGTGAGGAGCACTACAACCCGATCGGCAGCGTGCACGGCGGCATTTTCGCCACCCTGCTGGACTCGGCCGCGGGTTGCGCCGTCCAGTCCACGCTGCCGCTGGGGATGGCGTACACCTCACTCGACCTGACCGTGAAGTTCCTGCGGCGGATCACCGTGGACACGGGCACGGTGCGCGCCATCGGCACAGTGGTCAGCAAGGGGCGTCAAACCGCTCTCGCGCAGGCGCAGTTGGTCGACGCGACGGATCGTCTGCTCGCCCACGCCACCAGTAGCTGCCTGCTCTTCCCGGTGCCTCTCTCCTGAGGGTGACCCTCGGCGGCGACCGGTGAACCGGGTCCGGGTACGGAATAAAACGCCTGCAGCACACGTCGGCCGGGCAACCCGTGACTCCTCGGGTTGCCCGGCCGACGCGCACCGCCGACCTTTCCAGGTGCCCGGGGCCGGTGGTCCCCTCTTGGGCGCCGCAGGTGTTTCGTCAGGCGGCGTAGGCGGGGTAGTCGGTGTATCCGGCCGCGCCGCCGCCGTAGAAGGTGGCGGGGTCGGGGGTGTTCAGGGGTGCGCCTGCGCGTATGCGCTCGACCAGGTCGGGGTTGGCGAGTGCCATCGAGCCCGCGGTGATGACGTCGGCGATGCCGTTCTCGATGTCCTTGGCGCGGGTGGGTATGTCGGTGCCGGCCCGGTTGAGGAGCAGCGTGGTCGGCCACAGCTTGCGGAGGGTGGCGAGGAGTTCTTCGTCGCCGCCGTGGGCGAGGTGCAGGTAGGCGAGGTCGAGGGGGGCGAGGGCGCGCAGGAGGTGCGGGTAGAGCTCGTGGGGGTCGTCCTCCGTGAGGTCGCCTAGCTGGAAGGGGTTGCCGGGGGAGATCCGGATGCCGGTGCGGCCGGCGCCGATCTCGTCGGCTACGGCGGTGGCGACCTCGACCGCGAAGCGGATGCGGTTGTCGAGGGAGCCGCCGTACTGGTCGGTGCGCTGGTTGGTGCTGGGGAAGAGGAACTGGTTGACCAGGTAGCCGTTGGCGCCGTGGATCTCGATGCCGTCGGCGCCGGCCGCGATGGCGGCCGCGGCGGCGCGCCGGAAGTCGTCGACCGTCGCGGCGACCTCCTCGGTGGACAGTGCGCGCGGCTCCGGCATCTCCTGCATCCCGGAGCCGGTGAACATCTGGCCTGCCGGCTTGATCGCGGAGGGGGCGACCGGCTGCCGGTGGTGGGGGGTGTTGTCGGGGTGGGAGATGCGCCCGACGTGCATGAGCTGGATGACGATGCGCCCGTCGGCCTTGTGTACGGCGTCGGTGACCTTGCGCCAGCCCGCGATGTGTTCCTCGGTGTAGATGCCCGGGGTCACCGGGTAGCCCTGGCCGTCGGCGGAGGGCTGGGTGCCCTCGGTGATGATGAGGGCGTGCGAGGCGCGCTGGGCGTAGTACTCGGCGTTCAGCGCGGTCGGTACGCCGTCCGGGGTGGCCCGGCTGCGGGTCAGGGGGGCCATCGCCAGTCGGTGCGGCAGGGAGATCTCTCCGGCGGTGGTCGGGGTCCACAGGGCGTTCAGCATGCGTGATTCCTCAGGGGTGGGTGGTTGATCGCTGGGGGCCGAGTGGCGGTGTGCATGGTCGGCCGGGTGGAAGCCCGGCGTTCTTGCCTGTAGGCCCGATGACGCAGTCGTCATCAGCCCCCCTTGAAGGATTATGATCGTAATATTATGTGGTGGGGCTGGCGGGCGCAAGCGGGTGTCGGGGGTCGGACCGTGTCGCCGCCTGGCGAGTCGCGCCGCCGTCGTCGGCAGGGCGATCGTCGTGGCAGCGACCGACCCGGAGCCGACCCGCGGTACGCCCTCACTCCGGCCGAGTGGGTCGGCCGCCGGCGCCCGGTGGTGCGCGCCACTTCGCCACCGCCGGGCAGGCCGTCGGTCAGCTGTTCACGGGGTGTCGTCGGCGCGGCGGAGAACGGGGCGCAGGCCCTCGATGATGCTGGGGTCGTCCACAGTCGAGGGGATGGGTTCGTCGTGGCCGTCGGCGATGCCGCGCATCGTCTTGCGCAGGATCTTTCCCGAGCGGGTCTTGGGCAGGGCGGCCACGACCGCGACGTCCTTGAGGGAGGCGACGGCGCCGATGCGCTCGCGTACGAGCTGGACGAGTTCGGCCTCGACCTCGCTCGGTTCGCGGCTGATGCCGGCTTTCAGGACGACGAAGCCACGCGGTACCTGTCCCTTGAGGGCGTCGGCGACGCCGATCACGGCGCATTCGGCGACGTCGGGGTGGGCGGCCAGGGCCTCTTCCATGCTGCCGGTGGACAGGCGGTGTCCGGCGACGTTGATGACGTCGTCGGTGCGGCCCATGACGAAGACGTAGCCGTCCTCGTCGATGTGGCCGCTGTCGCCGGTCAGGTAGTAGCCGTCGTAGGCGGAGAGGTAGGAGGCGACGTAGCGCTCGTCGTCGTTCCAGAGGGTGGGCAGTGCGCCGGGCGGCAGGGGGAGTTTCACGACGATCGCGCCATCGACGCCCGCGGGCACCGGCTCGCCGGACGGGCCGAGGACGCGGACGTCCCAGCCCGGCAGCGGGCGGGTGGGGGAGCCGGGCTTGAGGGGGGCGGCTTCGACGCCGACCGGGTTGGCGACGATGGGCCAGCCGGTTTCTGTCTGCCACCAGTGGTCGATCACCGGGATGTTCAGGAGGGCGCTTGCCCAGTGGTAGGTCTCGGGGTCGAGGCGCTCGCCGGCGAGGAAGAGGTAGCGCAGGCCGGACAGGTCGTAGTCCGCGGTGAGCGAGCCCTTCGGGTCCTCTTTCCGGATGGCTCGGAAGGCCGTGGGCGCAGTGAACATGGTCTTGACCCGGTACTCGTCAGCGACCCGCCAGAACTGGCCCGCGTCCGGGGTGCCGACCGGCTTGCCCTCGTACAGGACCGTCGTCGCCCCGGCCAGCAGCGGCCCATAGACGATGTACGAGTGCCCGACGACCCAGCCGACATCGGAGCCGGTGAACATCGCCTCGCCCGGGCCCACGTCGTACACGGCGCCCATCGACCAGTGCAGGGCCACCGCGTAGCCGCCGCAGTCACGCACGACTCCCTTGGGCCTTCCGGTCGTTCCGGACGTGTAGAGGATGTACAGCGGATCGTTCGCGTGCACGGGAACGCAGTCGGCAGGGGGCGCGGTGGCGACCATGTCGGCCCAGTCGAGATCGTCGGGCTCCAACTCGGCTGTTACTTGCGGGCGTTGCAGGATCACCCGCTTTTCCGGCTGGTGGACGGCGAGCTCGATCGCCCGGTCGAGCAGCGGCTTGTACGCGATGACACGCTTGCCCTCGATGCCGCAGGAGGCGGAGACGACCACCTTGGGGGCCGCGTCGTCGATACGGACCGCGAGTTCGTGCGGGGCGAACCCGCCGAAGACGACGGAGTGGACCGCGCCGATCCGTGCGCAGGCCAGCATCGCGACCGCGGCCTCGGGAACCATCGGCATGTAGATCACCACCCGGTCGCCGCGCCCCACGCCGAGCTGCGCGAGCGCTCCGGCGAAGGCCGCCACCTCATCCCTCAGCTGAGCGTACGTGTAGGTGCGCCGAGTGCCGGTGACGGGGGAGTCGTAGACGAGCGCGGGCTGATCGCCCCGGCCGGCGTCCACGTGCCGGTCGAGCGCGTTGAAGCAGACGTTGAGCCGCCCGTCCGGGAACCAGCGGTAGAAGGGGGCGCCCGAGGAGTCCAGGGCGCGTCGCGGCGCGACATCCCAGTCGATGCCCTCCGCCGCCTTGAGTCAGAAATTTTCCGGGTCTTCCGTACTGGCGCGGAAGACATCCTCGTACATTCCCATCGCGCACTCCCTTGTGGCATCGAGGGGCCGGGGGTGGCGGCCTGCGGAACAGCGTCGGACGCGAAACCGCATGCCGACCGGCATAGTCAGCAGGATGCCGGAGACCGGCGGTCCGGTCACCGGCATTCTGGTGGTGTGGTGGGCTCGGCCGGCAGGCCCCACCGTCAGGTTCACGTTCTGCTCACGCGCCGAGGTGCCGGCGGAGCCACTGCCCCATCTGCTGGATGGCCTGATCCCACCTCGGGCACGCGCCCCGCGCCCAGGGCGAAGGAATGCTGCCCCTCGGGCCCGCGCCCCACGCCGAGCCCTGCCCAGGCCGGCGCCGGGCTCGTATCCCCAGCCGCGCGGCGCTTTGCCGGGCCGAGCGAGCGGGGTCCGAAGCTCAGTTCCTCGTCGGTGCCGGGGCCTTCGCCGGCGCGGCGAGGTGCTCGGGTTCGAGTAGGAAGACAGGGATCACGCGGTAGGTCTTCTCCTGGTATTCGGCGTACGGCGGATACGCGGCGACCGCGCGCTGCCACCACTGGGCCTTCTCGTCCCCGCTGAGCTCACGGGCCATCATGCCCTGGCGTCTGGGGCCGTCTTGGAGAACCACCTGCGGGTCGGCCTTGAGGTTGAAGTACCAGACCGGGTGGCGCGGGAAGCCGGCCTTCGAGGCCACCGCCGCGTACCGCCCCTCGTGCTCCACGCGCATCAGCGGAATCTTGCGGATCCTGCCGCTCTTCGCGCCGCGCATCGTGACAATGACGACCGGCAGGCCCGTGTCCCAGAGCGTTGTGCCCTGTGTGCCACCCGAACTCTCATACAGCTCGACCTGTTCGCGCACCCACTGCGCCGGACTCGGCTCGTACTCGCCCTCAAGAGGCATCGCATTCACCCCATTGTCGTGTACGGATTATGTCGGGACAGTTCAACACAAGCCTCGCGCGAAGGGGAGACCATCGGGCGCCGGGACGCCCCGGCCCGTTGGGTCAACAGGCAGGACGCCCCGGCGTCGCGCTCGGGTTTCTACTGCGGGCCGTAGACCTCGAGTTCGACGAGGCGCGAGTAGTTGCCGCCGCCGAAGTGGATCAAGGCGCGTACCGCGTCGGTCTGCTCGGCGGAGAACGTGGTGACGACGTGCTCCTCGGTGTTGCCCACGACCTGCGCGACGGTGCGCCAGGTGTCGCCGTCACGGACCTGGATGTCGAAATCCCGGATACCGCTCGTGGCGGCGGGTGTCTTGGTCCACAGCTCGGCCCGGTTGACCGTCTGGACCGTCGGCCACTCCACGCCGTACCAGTCGGGGAAGACGTCCCGGGTGGCGTCGTTCCAGCCGGTCAGGGTATCCCAGTGGCTCTGGTCCTTGTCACCGTCGACGGCGCCACAGAGCGTGAAGTTACCGTGCGTGGAGGAGGCGATGGCCTGCTCGCCGTAGGCGAGGTTGGCCCCGGGCCCGCGCTCGGGGACCGGCTGGACCGTGACCGGGACGACCTCCTTCTGCTTGCCGCTGGTCACGGTGACCTCGTACGTCCCCGGTCTCGTCCCGCGCGGAACGAGCACGCCGAACGATTTGGTCACCGGTTGGGCCGGGTTGTTGGGCGGCAGGTACGTCTGGAAGATCGTGTCGGAGAGGACGAGCGGCGCCTCGGCCTTCAGGGTGGCGTCCGCGAAGACGGGTTGGGTGCCGGTGTTGGTCAAGGTCACCGCGATCGAGGTGGGCAGGCACGGCAGTTCGTTGGCGGACAACGCTGCGGGGGAAGCCGACATCACGACGTCCGAGCGGGTCTTGCCGCCCGGGGCGGCGACGGCGTTCTGCGTGGGAGCGGCGAGGGTCATGCCGGCGGTCAGCACGCCCGCGACCGCGACGGCGGTCAAGGTCTTCTTCATGGTCGTTCCTCTTCTCAGGCCTGCTGAACGGCGGCGACGCCGCTCTCGACGGCGAGCTTGGTGCGGGTGCTCACGGTGCCTTCGGGCACCGTGACCCGGTCGCACACCCGGAACTCGGACATCCAGCGGTCCGGCGTGATCTCGCAACTGATGTAGCCCCGCTGGAAGTTGCCGAACTTCATGTGCGGGTTCTCCTCGAGCAGCACCCGCCCGCCGGCGTCCAGGTCCTCGCCGTCCTGCGCCGAGGAGATGGAGGTGCCGACGAACTCGGTGGCGACGACCTTCGAGTCCGGGTCGGTGAAGTCGAGCGCGAGGTCGCTGACCACCGTGCGGTGCAGGTCGCCGGCGAGGCTCACCACGTTCTGGACGCCGCGCTCGTCGATGCCGCCGAGGAGGCGGTCGCGCGATGCGCTGTACCCGTCCCAGGCGTCCATCGGGACGGCCACGCCGGGGCCGGAGACCGTGTCGAGGAGAGTGATGGCGGTCTGGTGGCCGAGGACGTTCCAGGTGGACTGCGACGCGGTGAGGCCGTCGAGCAGCCATCTCTCCTGGGGGAAGCCGAGGATGGAGCGGGTGGGGTCGGCCGTGGCCTCGTTGGGCGCCTTGATGCCGTCGCCGTTCGCCTGGTCGTTGCGGTACTGGCGGGTGTCGAGCATGGAGAACTCAGCCAGCCGCCCGTATCGCAGGCGGCGGTAGAGCTGCATCTCGGGACCGGCCGGGAACTGCGGTGCACGCAGCGGCAGGTTCTCCCAGTAGGCGCGGAACGCGTTGGCCCGCCGGACCAGGAACTGGTCGGGGGGCGTGCTCCCGGCGTACCGGTCGGCCCAGTTGTCGGCGACCTCGTGGTCGTCGAAGACCACGATCCACGGGGCGGTGTGGTGCGCGGCCTGCAGGTCGGGGTCGGTCTTGTAGTACGCGTAACGCTGGCGGTACTCGTCCAGGGTGACGGTCTGACGGGTCCGCAGCGGGTCGTCGTCGCCGGGGCGGACGCCGCGATCGTTGCCGAACTCGTAGATGTAGTCGCCGAGGAACAGCACCACGTCGTGGTGGCGGGCGGCCAGGTCGCGGTGGGCGGTGAACCAGCCTTCCCAGATGGCCTGGCACGAGGCGACGGCGAGGGTCATGCTCGGCAGCAGCTGGTCCGGCGCCGGAGCCGTCTTCGTCCGGCCGGCCGGGCTGACGAACCCGCCGGTGCGGAAGCGGTAGTAGTACTCGCGGGCCGGTTCGAGGCCGCGGACGTCCACATGCACGGAATGGCCGTACTCGGGTGCGGCCTTCGCCGTCCCGCGCTGGACCACCCGGCTGAAGCGCTCGTCGGCGGCGATCTCCCACAGGACCGAGTAGGTCCGCTGGTCCATGCCGCCGAAGGGCGCCAGCGGGTCAGGGGCGAGACGGGTCCACAGCACGACACCGTCCGGCAGCGGGTCGCCGGAGGCGACTCCGAGTGTGAACGGGTCCTGCTTGGTGGCGGAGGTGGTCGCGGCGGTGGCGGGGCTGATCCCGGGCAGCATGCCGGAAAGGGCGAGCCCGGCGGCGGCACCCGTGACGGTGAGGAAACGTCGACGGGTCGCCGCGCTCAGCGCTGGAGGAAGAAATGGGGAGTGTTTCACGTGCGTGGACGTTGGCGGCGCCAGGTGGAGAATTGGGCAACATTCGGTAACGGTATCGTCAGGACTTCAACACGAACTGGCGCCGGAGAGGATGTCCTCTTCCGGAGGCGCCTCTCCGTCAGGAGCGGGCGCTGACCGGCAGTACCGTCGGTGCGGTAGGTGGCCGACGGAGTCTGTCCATGGCAGATGGTCAGGTGAGAGAGGGAGACGACGTCTTGGGCCCCCGGCCCCCGCCGATCCGCGTCGGCCCGCGTCGGTCCGCCAGGCCGCACCGCCTGTTCAGCGTGCCCATTCGAGTCCGAGGCCGACCAAGGCCTGGTGTGACGGAACAGTGAAGTTCAGGGGGTGTGGCTGTTCTGGTCTGGTGCAGTTTCCCCAAGATCGGGTAGTTAGGGGCGAGTTGTCGCTCGGTGGCGACGAGGGTGACGTCGCCAAGGAGCTCGGCGATCTCCCTTGAGCGCCATAGCCGTTCGGGTTCTGCCTGCATGATGGCCAGGACACGTGACACCAAGGCGGCCGAGCGCAAGGCCCGTATCGACGAGGTGCTCCAGGAGCTCAGACTCGACGTTCACCGGGGCAAGAAGGTCGCCTCGCTCTCCGGCGGTCAGCGTAAACGGGTGTCCGTTGCCCTGGAACTGCTGACCAAGCCCTCCCTGCTCTTTCTCGACGAGCCCACCTCCGGTCTGGACCCGGGCCTGGACCGTAATGTCATGAAGTTGCTGCGGGAGCTCGCCGACGACGGCCGCACCGTGCTGGTGGTGACGCACTCGGTCGCCGAACTGTCCCTGTGCGACCGGGTGTTGGTCATGGCGCCCGGTGGCTCCGTGGCGTACTTCGGCCCCCCGGGCGAGGCCCTGGACTTCTTCGGTCACGACGGCTGGGCCGATGTCTTCTCCGCCTTCGAGGACCATCGCGACGACGACTGGGGCGTGCGCTGGCGGGCTTCCCGGCAGTACGACCGGTGCGCCGCGGAGATCGACTCGGCCGTCCCGCCGCAGCAGCCGGGCGCCCCTGCGACGCAGCCGCACGCGCGAGCTCTGCGGCCCAAACCACAGGGCTGGATGGGCCAGTTGTGGACACTGATGCGCCGTTATGTGTCGGTCATCGCCTCCGACAAGGGCTTTATGGCGCTGATGCTGCTGCTCCCGGCCGTGCTGGGCGGAGTGAGCTGTCTGGTTCCGGCGACATACGGACTCGTCCCGCCTCCGCCCGACAGCCGGTTCCGCTACAACCAGGAGTCCGGAACCATTCTGCTGGTGCTGGTCGTCGGAATGTGCTTCTCCGGCGCGGCCAACTCCGTACGTGAATTGATCAAAGAACGGGTGATCTACGAACGGGAGAGAGCCACGGGGCTGTCCCGATCCGCGTATCTGATGTCGAAGGTGATCGTCCTCGGCCTGATCACCGCAATGCAGGGTGTCGTCATCTGCGCGATCGGCTTCTCCGTCCGTCAACTGCCCACCCAGGGACTGCTCATGCCCACGGCCGTCGAGGTCTGCGTGGTCATCAGCGCGCTGGGCTTCACCACCATGATGTTCGGTCTGGTCATCTCCGCGCTGGTGAGGACCCCGGAAAAGACCATGCCGCTGCTCGTGATGTTCGCCGTCGTCCAGGTCGTCTTCACCGGGGCCCTCTTCAAACTGTTCGACTCTCCGGGCATCGAACAGATCGGCTGGCTGATGCCCGCCCGCTGGGCGGTCGCCGGCGCCGGGACCACACTCGACCTCGCGCACACCATGCCGCCCTGGAATCTCGACAAGCCGGACGAGGTCGACCCGCTGTGGGCCCACACCGTCACCCAGTGGGGCATCGACCTCGGTGCGCTCCTGGCCATCGGGCTGGTTTGCGGCTTCGCGGTGGCCCGCCTGCTGCGCCGACACGAACCCGAGGTCATGCGGGACTGAGGGCTTGCAGGGAATCAAGGTGTTGCTTCCCGCTCTGGGACGGTCCGCAGTGGCGATGAGTCGTGCGTGCCGGCGCAGGACCGATCGCGGAGTGACCAGCAGGGGGCCACCTGGGTACGCCGCTGCTGCTTGCTGACGAGTCGGAGCAGTGCCGCCATGACGTCCCTGTCGCTCCGGGAGAAGCGAGGCGGTGGCGTGGATCGCCGCGCGATGGCGAGTTGATGCCGGAGCATCAAGACCTCAGCGTCTTTCGCTGCACTCGAGCGGGCGAACAGGGCAAGCCGTCGGAAGGTCTGGCAGACGAGCAGGTAAATCAGCCGTATCGCCACGAACCGGCATGCTGACTCAGAACGGCTTGCATCCTGCTGGTCTTTGACAGATCCGAACCAGGAGGTCAGCCCGGGCGACATGATTCCCGGCACCCACAGGCTCCTCCGTTCCCCTTGGCGTCTTTCCCCTGGTCACAGTCGCGTTAGCCGGATGTTAGCGAGGCGGCAGTGTTGCGGTAGTGGCCCCGGTCAGAGTTGTTGTCGTACCGAGCAGACCACGACACCGACCTCTCCGGGGGGACCCGAAATGCGCTCCAACACCACTGCCCGCATCGCCCGCCGTCGCTCCTTCCGCGTCGCCGCCGCGGTCCTGACCGCAGCCGCCGCCCTGACCCTCACGGCCTGCAACGGTGATGAGAAGGCAGCGGGCCAGGCCGACACGGCCCCGGCCGGGTCCAGCAGCCCCTCGGGTTCCTCCGGCGGTGCGCAGGATTCCGACGCCAAGGACACCGAAGGCGGCGGCAGCGCGCACGCGGGCGTCGAGCGCTGCCACACCCAGGACTTGGAGGCCGCGTTCGCCACGGGTGAGGACGCGCTCCCGGTCCCGGAGGAGAGCGCGGGCGGCGCGACGACCGCCACCATCGTGCTGATGAACAAGGGCACCAGCTCCTGCAGGATCGGCGGCTTCCCCGGTGTGGACCTGACCTCGATCAACGGCGGCGAGCGCTGGTCCCTGGCCCGCTCCTCGCAGAAGTGGAGCCCCATAGAGGTGGAGGCCGGCCAAAGCACCGAGTTCACCCTCAACCTCGCCTTCACCAAGGAGGAAGAGGGCTTCTACCAGCCGGCCTGGGTCGAGATCACCCCGCCCAACGAGACCAAGTCCCTCAAGATCGAGTGGCCCTGGGAGACCGACAGCCTCGTCGACCAGCGCAGCGCCACCCGCCCCGCCACCTTCGTCAACCCCATCGGCTGACCAGCTCAGAGCTGCGCCATGAAGGTCCGCTGCCCCGGTGCGTCACACCGGGGCAGCGGACCTTCCGTTTCACGGCCCGCGTCCTTAAGACAGTGTCCTGTGCGCTTGCCTCGTAGCCATTTGCGCAGGTGCGGGATGTCATACGCCTTGTCGGCGTGCAGGTGCTGAGGCTGGAAGTGGCGGCCGCGGTGGGGGCGTGGCTCGTTTGGTGACCCTGGACCATGGGCTTCAGTGCTTCGCTGTCGTGGGTGTTGGTGGCCGAGACGCCGACGACCAGGGCAGTCCGTTCGCGCCCGACAGGATGTGCATCTTGGAACCCGGCTTACCCCGGTCAACGGGGCTCGGACCTGTGAGTTCGCCCCTTTTTTTAGCCCGCACGTGAGCGGAGTCGAGGACCACGCGCGAGACGTCGATGAGGCCGGCGTCATCGACTCACCGTGGGGTGATGCGAGAGCGACGCGGCGCTGAAGCGCCTGGGGCGCGTCGCGCAGCGGGATCTTCGAGGATGCGCCGGCCCACAGCGGTTGGTCGTCCCCGACGTCGACGGCGTGGCGGAGCGGGTGGGGGCTCTCCTCATGGGCCACGCAGATCCGGTGGATGTCGCGGATGACGAAGAGATTGACGGTCTCGCCGAGCCGGTCGGCGAGGTCACGCATGACCGCGCGGGTTACCTGCGGCACCTCCCAAGAGTGCATTCACCTCCGCCCACAGCCCATAAGGGAAGACAGCGTGCCGTGGAGCAGCGCGCCGTAACCGTCGAGACGGGCAGTCAGCCGTCCATGGGGTGCAGCGAGTTGTCGTTCAGGCTGGTCGCCAACCACTGCTCGACGGCGGTGATGTGGACGGTCGCGGCGGACGCGGCCAGCAGGGCGTCACGTGCCCGGAGCGCACGGAGGATCTCCTCGTGCTCCCGGTGGGCGTTGTCGAGGGCATGACCGGTTCGGCTGCCTCGGACGATGCGCACGCGCTGGGTGCGGGTGGACAGCACGCGCAGCAGCATCGACAGCACCGGGTTGCCGACGGCCTCGGCGATCCTGAGGTGGAACTCGATGTCGTGGGCGACGAACTCCTCGACGGTGGCGGCGGACCGGCACCGGTCGAGGATGTCGCGGAGTTCCCCAAGGTCCTCCGGCTGCAGCAGAGCGGTGGCCAGCCCCGTTGCCTGGGGTTCGAGCAGTCGGCGCACCTGGAGCAGTTGCAGGACGGTCCGGCCCTGGGAGACGTCGGCGGCGAAGGAGAGGCTCTCCAGCAGGAGATGGGGCTCCAGACTGGAGACGTACGTGCCGTCGCCCTGCCGGGTGATCAGGATCCGCATGGCGGTCAGGGCCCGGACGGCTTCGCGCAGCGAGTTGCGGGACAGGCCGAGCTGCCCGGCGAGGGTCTCCTCCTTGGGCAGGCGGGAGCCTGGCGCGAGATCGCCGGCGACGATCATCGCCTTGATCTTGTCGATGGCCTCGTCGGTCAGTGCCACATGCTTGCCTCTCCGTGCCGGGGGGTGTGCGGCCGCCGCCCGTTCCGCCCGCCTCGTCCAGGGCCGGGCGGACCGGCTCACGGGCTGCGGTTACTCCTGCTTCTCGCCGGAGGCGAAGCGGGAGATGATCAAGGCGACGATGATGATGGCGCCGTTGAGGAACTGGTTCCACAGCGGCGGTACGCCCGCCAACGTCATAACGTTGACGACGAGTTGGAGCGTGAGGACGCCGGTGAGGGCGCCGAACACGGAGCCCTTGCCGCCGTTGAGACTCACCCCGCCGATGACGGTCGCCGCGAAGACCTGGAAGATCCAGCCGCTGCCCTGGGTGGCGGAAATGGAGCCGTAGTGGCCGCTGTAGAGGATACCGGCGAACGCGGCGAGCACGCTGCCGAGTATCAGCACCGTCCATACGATTCGGTCGACCTTGATGCCGGCGGTGCGGGCCGCCTCCGCGTTGCCGCCGATCGCATACAGCGCCCGGCCGTGCCGCAGCCAGGCCAGCGCACTGCCGCCGATCGCGAAGAGCATCACGCAGACCCAGATGGCGGCGGGCACACCCAGCCAGGAGGCCTTGCCCAGGTAGGTGAAGGAGGGCGGCAGGTCGATGATGGACTGGCCCTCGGAGAGGGCGACTTGAAGGCCGCGGAGCATGGTCAGGGCGCCGAGGGTCACGATGAACCCGTTGAGCCGCAGCTTGAGGATGAGGAAGCCGTTGACGGCGCCGATCACCGCGCCCACCAGCAGGCAGAGCGGGACCGCCGTCCACTCGGGGAAGAGGCCGAGCCCGTTGAACCGGCCCCCGCTGGTGGGCAGGACCAGCCAGACGGCGATGACGGGAGCGACACCGATGGTGGACTCCAGGGACAGGTCCATCCGGCCCACGATGAGGATGAGCGCAGTGGCGAGCACGAGGAGGCTCAGTTCGGTGGACTGCTGGGCCACGCCGATGAGGTTGTCGGCGGTGAGGAAGGCAGGCGAGACGATGAACCCGATCACCATCAGGACGAGAATGGCCGGGATCAGGGACAGTTCACGGAAGCGGCTGACGTCGACTCGACGGTGACTGGTGTCCGCGGCGGCCGGCTCCGTCGCGCTCGCTGCGGACTCGATAAGGTCTGTAGTGGCGGACATGACTACCTTCCGTGCTCGTCGATGCCGGATGCGGTGGATGCGATGGTGACGCCGACGCCCTCCATGGCGGCGACGATGTGTTCGTCCTTCCAGCCGCGGCCGAACTCGGCGACCACCCGGCCGTGGAACATGACGACGACCCGGTCGCACACCCTGAGGTCGTCGAGTTCGTCGGAGACGATCAGCGCGGCCTTGCCGCCGCCTGCGACCTGCCGGATCCTGCCGAGCAGGAACTCCTTGGACTTGACGTCCACGCCGTTGGTCGGCCGGATGGCCACCAGAACACGCGGGTCGGTGGCCAGGGCGCGGGCGACGACAACCTTCTGCTGGTTGCCGCCGGACAGGGCGGAGACCGGGGCGGCGGCTCCCGGGGTCTTGATGTCGAGATCGCGGATCATGCGCCGGGCAAAGGCCCTGGAGCGGCCGGGCAGCACCGTGCCGAACGGGCCGAGCTGGTCGGTGACGGTCAGCGTCGCGTTCTCCGCCACGCTGCGGTTGTTCACCAGCCCCTGGAGGTGGCGGTCCTCGGGCACCAGCCCGACTCCGGCGGCGAGGGCGGACGGCACGCTGCCGGTGCGCACGCTCCTGCCGTCGACCGAGATCCTGCCGTCCTTGGCGCGGTGCAGACCGGCGATGGCCTCGCCCACCTGCACGTTTCCGCTGGCGGTGGCTCCGGCGAGCCCGACCACCTCGCCCGAGCGGACCTTGAAGGACAGGCCCTCACAGGTGCCGGGCAGCGTCAGGCCGTCGATCGCCAGCAGCTCCGCGGAGCCGGCCCGTGCGGCGGGGGCCGGGCTCTCCGCGGCGGTGCCCGTCGCGGCGGACTCTCCGGTCATGGCCTCGACCAGTGCCTGGTGACCGAGTTCGGCCACCGGAGCGGTGAGGATGTGAGCGGCGTCGCGGTACACGGTGACCGTGGTGCAGAGGTCGTACACCTCCTGCAGGTGGTGGGAGATGAACAGGAAGGCGACGCCCTGGTCCTGGAGGTCGCGGAGCTTGTCGAAGAGCCGGCCGATGCCGCGGGCGTCGAGTTTGGCGGTCGGCTCGTCGAGGATGATGAAGCGGGCGCCGAAGGACAGCGCCCGGGCGATCTCGACGAATTGCCGCTGCTCGACGGTCAGGTCCTTGGCGCGCGCGGCGGGATCGACGGCCACGCCGTACTCGCCGAGCAGCTCATCGGCGCGCAGTCGCAGTTGCTTCCAGCGGATGGGCCGTACCGGGCCGGCGCTCTGTCGGTTCAGGAACAGGTTCTCGGCGACGGTCAGCTCACCGATGATCGTGGAGCGCTGGTAGACGCAGGCGACGCGGGAGCGCCAGGCGTCGATGTCGCCGAGCGCGGGCGCGGGGTCGCCCGCGAAGCGCAGGGAACCGGTGTCGGGCCGCTGGAGGCCGGTGAGAATGGATACGAGCGTCGACTTGCCGGCGCCGTTGCGTCCCACCAGGGCGTGCGACTCGCCCGCGGCGATGCTGATGCGGGCGTCGCGCAGGGCGACGGTCGCCCCGAATCGTTTGCTGATGCCGGTCGCTTCGGCCACCGGTGCCGGGTGCCCGGGGCCGGTCGCCGGGGCGGTCGCGGTGTCCGCCATGATGGATGCCGTCCTTCGTGTACAGGGCTGCGGGCCGGGGAACGGGTGGGACGCGGTTGGAGGGAGGGAACCGTCCGTCCCTCCACACAGCGGGCTCGGTCTGCCGGCCGTCAGCCGACGTTGTTGCCCCACAGGGACTTGTCGTTCACGTTGTCCTTGGTCACCAGCGGCGCGGGCAGCTGGTCTTCCAGGCCGTTGGGGATCTTGACGAGGGTGGAGTCGTGGTCGGTCTTGCCCGGCTTGAAGGTCTTGCCCTCGGCAGCGGCCTGGGCGTAGTACAGCGCGTACTTGGCGTAGAGGTCGGCGGGCTGGGAGACAGTGGCGTCGATCTGGCCCTTGCGGATGGCGTCGAACTCCTGCGGGATGCCGTCGTTGGAGATGATCGAGATGTGACCCTTCTCGCCTGCCTTCTTGAGCAGGCCCTTCTGCTCCAGCAGGGCCAGGGTGGGCTGAAGGAAGACGCCGCCGGCTTGCATGTAGATGCCGTTCAGATCCGGGTGCTGGGCGAGCAGTGACTGGAGCTTGGCGGAGGCGACGTCGCCCTTCCAGTCGGTGGGCAACTCGAAGACCTTGATATTGGGGAACTTCGTCTTCATGCACTCCGCGAAGGCCTCGGACCGGTCACGTCCGTTGATGGAGTCCAGAGCGCCTTGGAGCTCGGCGACCTTGCCCTTGCCTCCGAGCTGCTTGCCGAGGAACTCGCAGGCCTTGGTGCCGTACGCCCGGTTGTCGGCGCGGACCACCATGTAGACGTCGCCCTTGTCCGGCCTGGTGTCGACACTGACCACCGGGATCTTCGCGGCCGACAGGGTGTCGAGGGTGGAGGCGATGGCGCCGGTGTCCTGGGGCGCCATGACGACGGCCTTGGCCCCGGTGTTCTGGAACACCTGGACATTGGCCACCAGCTTGGTGACGTCGTTCTGCGAGTTGCTCAGCGGCAGGGTGTTGACGCCGTCGGACTTGATGTCCTTCTTCAGATACTGGGCGTAGGAGTTCCAGAAGTCGGAGTCGGCACGAGGAAGGTCGATGCCGATGGCGGGCTTGTCGCCGCCCGAGGCGGTCTTGGCTGTGCTTTCACGATTGCACGCGGTGGCGAGAGCCAGTACCGCGAGGACGGCAGTGGCCGCTGCGGCGGTGGAGCGGGTGCGAGCGAGCTTCATGGCCGTGATTTCTCCTTAGCCAGGGCGGGGAGCCGCAGGGCGACGGTGAAAGGGGTGGCGTACGCGTCGGCGGGGCGAGTACGCCGACCGGGCAAGAGGCCGGTCCGGCACAGGGCCTGTGCGGACGCCAGGGAGCGTCGGGAGTGGGGTCGGGCGGCGGCCGAGGTGGCGGAGGGCGAGTGGCCGACTCCGCGCACCGAACGAAAACATGCCCAAGGAGGCGAGGTATTCCTCCGATGTATCTCGGCCACGCAGGACGTTACGGCGGCGTTGCCGACGTTGACAAGAGTTCACCCCCAGCGATTTGCGCACCACTGCGCCACTGGCCGCCACAAGGCTTGCACAGCAGCCTGGGCTGCTCTGCCGTACCCGTGTTGACCTGCGTCTTTCCTGTTCCTTTGAATCACGGGTCGGCTGCGTCGACAGTTCACGATTCGGCAACGACACCGCCCGGACGGTCGCGGTCGACGCTTTCTGCCGGGCGTCCTGGGGGCCGCTTCCGTCTCCGAGGCGCGCGGACGGCGCTCGGGCGAACCTCCTCTCCGGGCGTGACCTGGTTCTGTGACCTCACCCGGAATTCATCGGATGGCGCATCGAGCTCAACGCTTGTATGGCGTGCGTGATTACGTGTTCATGCCGTTTTGGGTGGATGGCATGACCGGCGGCAGGCCAATACATCCAAGGTGTCTATTGCCAGTGTGGCAATCCTGCGTCTACAGTCGCGCTGCCACCATTCATCCGATGACTCAGGGCGTCAGGCGATCGAAGCCCTTCGTATGGTCCGGCCCTATGGCCGGCGCGATCCGCGCGGCTGACCGCCATCCCTGACCACGACCCTCCACGGCAAGGGAGCTGCCCTGTGAAACTGCTAGGCGTCGGCGCCCCCGGTGAGGAACGGCCCGCCGTTCGAACCGACGACGGCCGGCTGCTCGATCTGTCCCCCGTGGCCTCCGACATCGACGGTGCCTTCCTCGCCTCGGACGGACTCGGCCGGGCCCGGGCTGCGGTCGCGATGGGTGAGCTGCCCGAACTGGACGCGGACGGCCTCCGGATCGCGGCGCCCGTCGCCCGTCCCGGCAAGGTCGTCTGCGTCGGTCTGAACTACCGTGACCACGCCGCCGAGACCGGCGCGGCGATCCCCGGGCGTCCGGTGGTGTTCATGAAGGACCCGGGCACAGTCGTCGGACCGTACGACCAGGTGCTGGTCCCCCGCGGCTCGGTGAAGACCGACTGGGAGGTCGAACTCGCGGTCGTCATCGGCCGCAGGGCCCGCTACCTCGACGGTCCGCAGGCAGCGCGGGCTGTGATAGCCGGCTACGCGATCAGCCATGACGTCTCGGAGCGCGAGTTCCAGCTGGAGTACTCGCCGCAGTGGGACCTGGGCAAGTCCTGCGAGACATTCAACCCGCTCGGTCCCTGGCTGGTCACCGCCGACGAGGTCGGTGACCCGCAGAACCTCGGTCTGCACCTGAGTGTCAACGGTGTGAAGCGGCAGGACGGTCACACCAGCGACATGATCTTCCCGGTGGACCACATCGTGTCGTACCTGAGCCAGTACATGGTCCTGGAGCCGGGCGACGTGATCAACACCGGTACGCCCGCGGGCGTGGCTCTGGGTCTTCCCGGCGCCCCCTTCCTGCGTCCCGGCGACACGGTCGAGCTCTCTGTCGACGGGCTCGGCAGCCAGCGTCAGACCTTCGCCCAAGCGTGAAAGGCAACACCCCCTTGACTGCGATCCCCGCCCGGATCACCGCGCTCGACACCTACGACGTCCGCTTCCCCACCTCGCGGGAGCTGGACGGCTCCGACGCGATGAACCCGGACCCCGACTACTCCGCCGCGTACGTGGTGCTGCGCACCGACGCCGGCGACGGACACGAAGGCCACGGCTTCACCTTCACGATCGGGCGCGGCAACGACGTCCAGGTGGCCGCGATCAACGCGCTGCACCCGCATGTGCTGGGCCGTTCCGTCGACGAGCTGTGCGCCGACCCGGGCTCGCTCAGCCGTGACCTGATCGGCGACAGCCAGCTGCGCTGGCTCGGACCCGAGAAGGGCGTGATGCACATGGCGATCGGCGCCGTGGTGAACGCCGTATGGGACCTGGCCGCCAAGCGGGAGGGCAAGCCACTGTGGCGGCTGCTGGCGCACGCCTCGCCCGAGTGGCTGGTCTCTCAGATCGACTTCCGCTACATCGCCGACGCGCTCACCCCGGAGGATGCCCTCACTCTGCTGCGCGAGGGCCGCACGGGGCTCGCGCAGCGCGAGGCGGTCCTGCTGGAGCGCGGCTACCCCGGATACACCACCTCCCCGGGCTGGCTCGGCTACTCCGACGAGAAGCTGACCCGGCTGGCCAAGCAGGCCGTGGCCGACGGGTTCACCCAGATCAAGCTCAAGGTCGGGGCCGACGCCGACGACGACATCCGGCGGTTGCGCACCGCCCGTGCCGCCGTTGGGGACGGCATCCGCATCGCTGTCGACGCCAACCAGCGGTGGAACGTGGGTGAGGCGATCGAGTGGACCAAGGTGCTCGCGGAGTTCGAGCCGTACTGGATCGAGGAGCCGACCAGCCCTGACGACGTCCTCGGCCATGCCGCCGTACGTCGGGCGGTCGCCCCTGTGAAGGTGGCCACCGGCGAGCACGTGCAGAACCGTGTCGTCTTCAAGCAGCTCCTCCAGGCCGATGCCATCGACGTCCTCCAGATCGACGCGGCCCGGGTCGGCGGCGTCAACGAGAACCTGGCGATCCTGCTGCTCGCGGCGAAGTTCGGGGTGCCGGTCTGCCCGCACGCCGGCGGGGTGGGTCTGTGCGAGCTGGTGCAGCACCTGTCGATGTTCGACTACCTCGCGCTGTCCGGCACCACCGAGAACCGGGTCATCGAGTACGTCGACCACCTCCACCAGCACTTCACTACGCCCGTGGTGATGCGCGACGGCCACTACGCCGCGCCACTTGCCGCCGGCTTCTCCGCCACCATGCGGGAGGAGTCCATCGCCGAGTACCGCTACCCGGACGGCACCTTCTGGGTCGCCGACCGCGCCGAGCAGGAGGATGCGGCATGACCGGATTGACCGGGCTCAGGGCTCTCGTCACCGGCGGCGCGTCCGGCATCGGGCTCGCCACCGCCCGAGCGCTCGCGGCGCGGGGCGCGGCCGTGGCCGTACTCGACCTCGAACCGGCCGGGATGCCCGAGCCGCTGTTCGCTGTCAAGGCCGATGTCAGCGACGACACCTCGGTGCGCGCCGCCGTGGACACCGCGGCCACCGAACTGGGCGGCATCGACATCCTCGTCAACAACGCGGGCATCGGCGCCGTCGGCACCGTCGAGGACAACCCCGACGAGCTGTGGCACCGCGTCCTCGACGTCAATGTCCTCGGCGTGGTCCGCACCACCCGCGCCGCCCTGCCCCATCTGCGCCGGTCCCCACACGCCGCCGTCGTCAACACCTGCTCCATCGCTGCCACCGCCGGACTGCCGCAGCGGGCCCTGTACTCCGCCAGCAAGGGCGCCGTGCTCTCCCTGACCCTGGCCATGGCCGCGGACCACGTCCGTGAGGGCATCCGCGTCAACTGCGTCAACCCCGGCACAGCCGACACCCCCTGGGTGGCGCGGCTCCTGGCCGCCGCCGACGATCCGGAGGGCGAGCGGTCCGCCCTGGGCGCCCGTCAGCCGATGGGCCGTCTGGTGACCGCGGAGGAGGTGGCCGCCTCCATCGTCTACCTCGCGAGTCCCGCCGCGGCGTCCGTCACCGGCACCACGCTCGCGGTGGACGGCGGCATGCAGGGGCTGCGGCCGCGCCCGGCGGTCCGTCCGTGAGGACGGCGAGGCTGGGCGGCAGCAATGTGTGGGTCTCCCCACTGGCGCTGGGCTGCGCCGCCCTCGGCAACCTCTACCACCCGGTCACCGACGCGGCCGCCCACGCCACGGTGGACGCGGCCTGGGACGCCGGCATCCGCGCCTTCGACACCGCGCCCCACTACGGACTCGGCCTGTCGGAGCGCCGACTGGGCTCCGCGCTGCGCGGCCGCCCCCGGGAGGCCTACACCGTGTCCACCAAGGTGGGCCGACTCCTCGTGCCGTACGCGGAGGCCGGCTCGGGCGACGACCTCGCCAACGGCTTCGCCGTCCGGGCCACTCACCGCCGTGCCTGGGACTTCAGCGCCGACGGAGTGCTGCGTTCCCTGGAGGCGAGCCTGGAGCGCCTCGGCCTGGACCGGGTCGACATCGCCCTGCTGCACGACCCGGACGATCACGCCGAGCAGGCCCTGCGGGAGGCGTATCCGGCGCTGGAGCGGCTGCGCGGCGAAGGCGTGGTCGGGGCGATCGGCGTCGGGATGAACCAGTCCGCGCTGCCCGCCCGCTTCCTGCGCGAGACCGACATCGACATGGTGCTGCTGGCCGGCCGCTACACCCTGCTGCAGCAGGAGGGGCTCGCCGAGCTGCTGCCGGAGTCCGCCGCCCGCGGCCGGAGCGTCGTCGTCGGCGGCGTCTTCAACTCTGGTCTGCTCACAGCTCCACGGCCCGGCGCCACCTACGACTACGCTTCCGCGCCGCAGCCGGTGGTCGACCGGGCCCTGCGGCTGCTGGCCGTCACAGAACGCCACGGCGTGCCGCTGCGCGCCGCCGCCCTGCAATTCCCGTTCGGTCATCCCGCCGTCGCGAGCGTCCTGACCGGCGCCCGCTCGCCGGAGGAAGTGCACGACACCGTGGAGCAGCTGCGGCGCCCGATCCCGCACGCCGTATGGGACGACCTCCGTGCCGAGGGCCTGCTGTCCTCGGACATCCCTGTCCCGTTATCCGCAGCGGTCCAAGGAGCCGCGTCGCCGAAGGAGCTGTCATGAGGATCGCCCTGCACACCAAGGTCCGTGCCGACCGCGTCGAGGAGTACGAGGCGGCGCACCGCGAGGTGCCCGAGGAACTGACCGAAGCCATCCGCGCCGCCGGAGTGAGCGAGTGGACGATCTGGCGCAGTGGCACCGACCTGTTCCATGTGCTGGAGGTCGAGGACTATCCGGCGATGATCGCCGGACTGGAGAAGCTGCCGGTCAACATCACCTGGCAGGCGAGAATGGCCGAGTTGCTGGACGTCGTCCACGACTACTCCGCGGACGGCGCGGACGCATCGCTGCCGGTGGTGTGGGCCCTGTGAGCCAATCGTCGGGCTGTTCGTCGAGCGCGCCGCCGAGCATCGCGCCACAGTGGTCAGGGTTCCGGCAGCGGAGACGGCGACCGCTGTCGGCCGAGCGCTGGCACGCACCGGAGCGCGGTCCGTGGTCGTGCCACCCGGCCTCCCCCAAGACCTGCTCCCGGAAGGGCCCTGGTCGCGGCTGGAGGACGCTCCAGCCCTGACGGTCGGTCAGCTGAACGCGGTGGACGCCGTGATCACCACCGGCGCCACCGCCATCGCCGTCACCGGCACGGTCGCCCTCGACCACGGCCCCGGCCAGCGCCGCCGGGCCCTGACTCTGCTGCCCGACCAGATCGCACCCGACGTGCCCGAGACGCTGAGTCTGCTCGATCCGTACCGGCCGCTGACGCTCATCTCGGGCCCGTCGGCCACCAGCGGCATCGAAATGGACCGTGTCGAAAAAGTGCACGGGCCACGGATCCTCGACATCGTCGTGATCGTGGACGAGTGGCACGGTGCGGCGCGGGACCGCCGGCCGGTCGCGGGCGGGGGCCGGTCCCCGGCGCTCTCCGGTGCAGCTCATCCATCGAATAACATTCGATACATAGGATCGATTCTCGCCCGCCGTGACGTGTGGCCGGGGTGACGTTGACGTGTGCCAGGCTCTGGGGGGCTGCACGCCTATAGACATCCGATCTATGGCCCGGCGAAGATGGCGTGCCCTCGGCGAATTCGATGAGGGTGCACTTCCTCTGTGTAAAAACATCAATGGCTGGGAGAACTTGCCGTGACCCCTGCATACCAACCGCAGCGAAGAGGCGTCCTGAAGTTCGGCGGTGCGCTCGCGCTCGCGCCTCTGGTCACTCAGCTGACCGGCGGAACCCCCGCGGGACAGGCCGCCGCTGTCTCCGTCGCGACGGCCGCCGTCCAGCGGCCGACCCTTTCGCGCAAGGCACTGAGGTACCCCGTTCCCGCCACGGACTGGCAGTCGCACGCCCTGCCCATCGGCAACGGCCGACTCGGCGCCATGCTCTTCGCCGACCCCGACCAGGAGCGCGTCCAGTTCAACGAGCAGAGTCTGTGGGGCGGTGTCAACAACTACGACAACGCCCTCGCGGGCAAGCCGGACAGCACTTTCGACACCAGCATGACCGGCTTCGGCTCGTACCGGAACTTCGGTGACGTCGTAGTGACGTTCGCCGCCGGTGCGAAGGTCACGACCCCGGGGGGACCGTACCGTATGTCCTCGTCGGAGGGTGTCGACAAGTCGTACGACGGCAACCCGAGCACCAAGTGGTGCATCGACGGGCCCGGTTCCAAGGTGCGGTGGCAGGTCGAGCTCCCCGATCCCGTCGAGGTCGCGTCCTACCGTCTGACCAGTGCCAACGACGTGCCGCAACGTGACCCGCAGGAGTGGACGTTCGCCGGTTCCGCCGACGGCGTCACCTGGACCACGGTGGACAGTCGCACCCTGGCTGCACCCTTCGAAAGCCGTTTGCAGACAAAGGAGTTCACCTGTGCGAGCACGGGGGCCTACCGCTACTACCGGTTCGACTTCGTCCCGAAGGCAGGGGCCAGCCACTTCCAGGTGAGCGAGATCGGCCTGTCCGGCGTCGATCTCACGGGCGGTGCGGTCTATCTGTCGTCGCCGAGCGGGCACTCCGAGGGACCCGGTACCGGTACCGGGTCCCGGGCCACGGACATCTCGAGTTCGGTGGACCGCGATGCCGCCACGGTCTGGCGGGTCGACGCCGCGGCACCGGAGATCGTCTGGCAGGCCGACCTGCCCCGCGCGGTCGCCGTCACCTCGTACGCGCTGACGGCGGCCCCGGACCGTCCCCAGGACGACCCCCGCCGATGGGCGCTCCAGGCGTCGCAGGACGGGCGAGCCTGGGTGACCCTCGACACGCAGAACCCCGGCGCGCCCTTCGCCGGCCGCGGCGAGACCCGGACCTTCCGGATCACCAACAGCACCGCCTACCGCGCCTACCGGCTCACATTCACCCACGGCGAGTCGTCCACCGGCTTCCAGATCGCGGAAGTCGCACTGGAAGGCAAGGGGTTCGACACGCGCACACAGCGCACCTTCGTCGACTACCAGAGGGCCCTGGACTTCGTCGAGGGTGTCCACGTCACCCGCTTCGGCGCGCCGGGGCGGCGCGTCTTGCGGGAGGCCTTCGCCAGCCGGTCAGCGGACGTCATGGTCTTCCGGTACACGTCGGACCGCGACCGGGGACTCTCCGGTGCGATCTCCCTGACGTCCGGACAGCAGGGTGCCCCGACGACCGTCGACGGCGACGTCCGGCGGATGGCCTTCCGCGGTGTCATGGGCAATGGCCTCAAGCACGCGTGCACCGTCCGGGTCGTGCACACCGACGGCGAATTCCGCGCCGACGGGTCGGCTCTCCGGTTCACCGGCGCCACCACTTTGACCCTGCTCCTCGACGCCCGCACCGACTACAAGCTCGACGCCGCCGCCGGGTGGCGCGGAGCCGATCCCGAACCGGTCGTCGCCAAGGCACTCGCCAAGGCTGCCGCCCAGTCCTACGACGAGCTGCGCGACGAGCACACGGCCGAGATGCGCGCCCTCATGAACCGCGTCTCCGTCGACTGGGGCACCTCCGACGAGGCCGTCGTCGCCCTGCCGACCGACACCCGGCTGGCACGTTACGCGGCGGGCGGGGAGGACCCCACCCTCGAACAAACGATGTTCGACCTCGGCCGGTACCTGCTGATCAGTTCCTCGCGCCCGAAGGGCCTGCCCGCCAACCTCCAGGGTCTGTGGAACGACAGCAACGCTCCGGCGTGGGCCTCCGACTACCACACCAACATCAATGTCCAGATGAACTACTGGGGAGCCGAGACGACGAACCTGCCGGAGTGCCACGAGGCTCTCGTCGGGTTCATCAAGGAGGTCGCGGTCCCCAGCCGGGTGGCGACCCGCAACGCCTTCGGCGAGGACACGCGCGGCTGGACCGCCCGCACCAGCCAGAGCGTCTTCGGTGGCAACGGGTGGGAGTGGAACACCGTCGCGAGCGCCTGGTACGCGCAACACCTGTACGAACACTGGACGTTCACCCAGGACATGCGGTACCTCCGTACCGTCGCCTACCCGATGATCAAGGAGATCTGCGAGTTCTGGGAGGACCACCTCAAGGAGCGCGAGGACGGACTGCTCGTCTCGCCGAACGGCTGGTCGCCCGAGCACGGGCCGCGCGAGGACGGCGTCATGTACGACCAGCAGATCATCTGGGACCTGTTCCAGAACTACCTCGACTGCGAGGCGGCGCTTGAGGCCGACCCCGCCTACCGGGCCAAGGTCACGGACATGCAGGCGCGCCTCGCGCCGAACAAGATCGGCAAGTGGGGCCAGCTGCAGGAGTGGCAGGAGGACATCGACAGCCCCACCGACATCCACCGCCACACCTCGCACCTCTTCGCCGTCTACCCGGGCCGCCAAATCACCCGGAAGACAACCGACTTCGCGGCCGCCGCCCTCGTCTCGCTGAAGGCACGGTGCGGCGAGAAGGAAGGCGTCCCGTTCACGGCCGCGACGGTGTCGGGCGACAGTCGCCGCTCATGGACCTGGCCCTGGCGGGCGGCCCTCTTCGCCCGCCTCGGCGACGGGCAACGCGCCCAGATCATGCTGCGCGGACTACTGACCTACAACACGTTGCCCAACCTGTTCTGCAACCACCCGCCCTTCCAGATGGACGGCAACTTCGGCATCACGGCCGCCGTGGCGGAGATGCTCGTGCAGAGCCACGACGGCGTCATCCACCTGCTGCCCGCCCTGCCGGACGACTGGAAGGCCAAGGGTTCCTTCACCGGGCTCCGCGCCCGCGGCGGCTACGAGGTCAGCTGTGCATGGCGGGACGGGAAGGTCACGTCCTACAAGATCGTGGCCGACCGGGCACGGAACCAGGGGAACATCACCGTGCGGGTGAACGGCTCCGACAAGAAGGTGAAGCCGATCAAGCCCTGACAGCGGCGACGCGGAGGCGGCAGCCGCGGCGTCAGTCGGCTCGATTTCTCCGAGTCCGGCGGCCCGGTGCGGGGGACGGCGTGCGGGGCGGAGCGCACGTTCGTGCCTTCGCCGGCGCAGTCGCAACCGGTCGCGGCCTTCCGGGGTATGGATCCAGCACTCATGCCCTGTTCGGCGGGCACTGCGGGTGCCGAAAAATCATCCGCGCAGCGCAGGCCGCGTGCTGGTACTCGTGAAGGGCTCCGCCGAGTCGGTCTCCTCGGTCGATTTCCAGGTGGGCGAGCTGGGCTTGCTGGGTGATGGGTACGGGTAGTGGGCGGCATGGGGCGTGAACGTTGAGTCGCGGTCGAGGATCCGGATGCGCCTGGTGGTGTGCTCGATGGCGGCGAAGACGCACAGGCGCGCTGCGGTCAGCGTGCGGCCGTCGCCGGTCGGTGGGCGGCAACATGGCCGCCGCGCTGAGCTGATGGCCAAGACGCGCGGGGACGCCCACGCCGCCGAGGCCGCGATCACTCAGGCCGTCCACACCCTGCGGACCGCTCTCCGCACCGTCTGACCCGCTCCGCCGAGCACGGAATCGGCGGTTGCCCCGGTCGGCGTACTGGCCCGGCCCGCCGTCCGGCACGGCGGGCGAGCTGGGTGCGGCGCTCCAGTGGGAATCGAGCACTCTGTCGCCGCTGCACGAGTTCGCCGTAGTGGGCGGGGTCGACCGGGGCGGTGAAGATCAGGTCGAGGATGTGCCCGGCGGCCTGGGCGGGCGTCTGGGGGTGCTGTCGCTGAACTCGTCGTCGCACCAGGTCCAGTTCGGCAAGGTCCTGCCCTGGCACGGCGGAACCCCCGAATACCGGCAGCAGGACATCGTCACGCCCTGAGCCACGCCTCTCCCAGCGCCCCGACCAGCGGAAGGAACCGTGCCATGACCACTTCCCGTACCCATGACGACGAGGTCCGGGGGAAGTCCGCGGGAACCGCTCCCATGTCCATGTCCATCCTGGACGCGGTCAACGTCGGCGTCGGACACACCTCGACCGAGGCGCTGCGCACCAGCGTCGAACTGGCCCGCACGGCGGACACCCGCGGCTTCCACCGCCTCTGGGTGGCCGAACATCACTCCTCGCCCGGGGTCGCGGCGACCTCCCCCGGCCATGGTCCTGGCCCACCTGGCCGCGCACACCGACCGTGTCCGCCTCGGCTCGGGCGGCGTGATGCTGCCCAACCACGCGCCCCTCGCCATCGCCGAGCAGTTCGGCACGCTGGAGGCCATGGCGCCCGGCCGCGTCGACCCGGGCCTGGGCCGCGCGCCCGGCACGGACAGCGCCACGGCCACGGCCCTGCGCCGCGGCGTGCGGCAGACGGAGGGCGACTTCCCCCAGCAGGTCCTGGGACTCGCCCGCTTCCTGGACGACGACTTCCCCGAGGGGCACCCGTATCAGCGCGTCCACGCCGTCCCCGGCCCTGTGCAGGGCAAGGCCCCGGGAGGGGTGCAGGATCCCGGACGCCCGCATCAGCGTCTCGGTTGCTCGCGGCGGACGACGAACGGGAGGCCTACCGGCAGGCCCGGCCCTTCGGACTGGTGATGATCCAGATGCGCGGCGGGCTGCCCGGCCTGTTCCCGAGCCCGGAAGACGCGGAGAACCACCCCTACACCCCCGCTGAACGCGACTTCGTCGACGCCTGGAACGCCCAGACCATCCACGGCGCCCCCGACGCGGTCCGCGCCGGGCTGGACGAACGCCACAAACGCAGCGGCGCCGATGAGCTGATGATCACGACGTACGCGCACAGCGGTGAGGTACGGCTCCGCTCGCACGAACTCGTCGCCGACGCCTACGGCTTCCCCTCCTGACCCGCCGCGCCGCGCACGGCGTTCCACTGTGCGCCCGTTGGCGAGATCCGGTGCGCTTCGTGGCGACCGGCGGGGCCGGGCTGCTCCTACGGTGGCCCGCCCAGTGCCCCACATCGCACCAACAGCCGCAAGGCGTAAGGAGAGCGCGACCATGCGTACCGATATGCTCATCGGTGGCGAGTGGACGGGGTGCGCGATCGCCTGCCGGAACAGGCCCGCCGCGCTCGGCATGGCCAGCAGCGCGGCGACGGACCCGGCGCCCGCAGACTCGCCGAAGACGGTGACCTGGTCAGGGTCGCCGCCGAACGCCGTGATGTTGTCCCGTACCCACTCCAGGGCGGCCACCTGGTCGAGCAGCCCCCGGTTGGCGGGCGCCCCCTCGATGCGGGCGAAACCCTCCATGCCGACGCGGTGGCTGAGGGTGACGACGACCAGTTCGCCGGCGCGGGCGAGGTGCTGGGCGTCGTAGCCGGGGCTGCCGGCGTGGCCGAGCTTGTAGGCGCCGCCGTAGATCCACACCATGACCGGGCGGCGTGCGGCCGGGTCGGGGCCGGGGGTTCAGACGTTGACCGTCAGCCAGTCGTTGCCCTTCGGTGCCTCGTGCCCGGCGGGAGCGCCCGGGAAGGCCTCCTGCGGGGGCGGCGGGCCGAAGGAGGACGCGTCCCGTACGCCCTCCCAGGCGGCGGCCGGTCGCGGTGCGGCGAACCGGGCCTCACCAACGGGCGGCTGTGCGAAGGGGATCCCTCGTAACACCCCGAGTCCGTCCTCCCGCCGCCCGCGCACGGCACCTGCGACGGTGCGCACGACGGGCTCGGCGGGATCGGGCCGGGGCGGGCGGGATGCGGTCGCCGTCATCGCGGGCTTCTCGCTGCGAAGCGCAATTTCAGCAGACTGGCAGGCGACTGACTGTACTGTCCGTTCAGCGTAGGTGTCACGCCTCGCGGCGGTCCTTGACCCGGCGAAGCTTGCCGAGGGAGCGCTCCAGGGTGTCCGGGTCCACGACCATTGCGTCCACGGTCACGCCCACGCCGTCCTTGACGGCCTTGGCGATCGAGCGGGCGGCGGCTTCCCGGCGGTCGTCGGGCGTGCCGGGGCGGGCCTCGACGCGGACCGTCATGTGGTCCATCCGCTCGCGCCGGGACAGCTCGATCTGGAAGTGCGGGGCGACGCCGGGGGTGCGCAGTACGATCTCCTCGATCTGGCTGGGGAAGACGTTGACCCCGCGCAGGATGATCATGTCGTCGCAGCGGCCGGTGATCTTCTCGATCCGGCGGAACGCGGGCCGGGCCGTGCCGGGCAGCAGCCGGGTCAGGTCGCGGGTGCGGTAACGGATGATCGGCAGCGCCTCCTTGGTGAGGGAGGTGAAGACCAGCTCGCCCTCCTCGCCCTCGGGCACGGTCTCGCCGGTGATCGGGTCGACGACCTCGGGGTAGAAGTGGTCCTCCCATACGTGCAGGCCGTCCTTGGCCTCCACGCACTCCTGGGCCACGCCCGGGCCGATCACCTCGGACAGGCCGTAGATGTCGACGGCGTGGATGTCCATGCGCTCCTCGATCTCCCGGCGCATCTCCTCCGTCCACGGCTCGGCGCCGAAGATGCCCACCTTCAGGGAGGTGGAGCGCGGGTCGACGCCCTGCCGTTCGAATTCGTCCAGCAGGGTGAGCATGTAGGACGGCGTGATCATGATGATCTCGGGCTTGAAGTCCTGGATGATCTGCACCTGGCGGGCGGTCATGCCGCCCGAGGCGGGAATCACCGTGCAGCCGGCCCGCTCGGCGCCGTAGTGGGCGCCCAGGCCGCCGGTGAACAGGCCGTAGCCGTAGGAGATGTGCACCTTGTGGCCGGGGCGGCCGCCGGCGGCACGGATCGAGCGGGCGACCAGGTCGGCCCACATCGACAGGTCGTTCTCGGTGTAACCGACCACGGTGGGGCGCCCGGTGGTGCCGCTGGAGGCGTGGATGCGGCGGACCTGGTCCATGGGGACGGCGAACATGCCGAACGGGTAGGTGTCGCGCAGATCGGCCTTGGTCGTGAAGGGGAAGTGGGGCAGGTCCTCCAGGGCGCGGCAGTCCTCGGGGCCGACGCCTGCCTCGTCGAACTTCTTGCGATACGACTCGACGTTGTCGTAGGCGTGCCGCAGCGTCGCGCGCAGTCGGCGCAGTTGGAGGTCGCCCAGCTCCTGGCGGGACAGTCGCTCTCCGTCGTCGAGCAGGCTGTCGGGAAGGGGCTCTCCCCGGCGGACCGTGGTCGCCGGGGTCTCGAGCTCGCTGGTCATTGCTGCGGCTCCTTCTGTTTCGTACTCCTGATGCTGCGGCTGCGCCCGCGGAACTCCGCGATCACCTCGTCACCGCGCAGGACACTCACGTCGTAAATGCCGCTGCGACCGAATCGCGTGCGCTCCACGGCGGTGGCCGTCAGGACATCGCCCTCGTACGCGGAGGCGACGAAGTCGATGTCGGCCCCGGCGGCGACGGTCACGGGGCCGTGGCTGTTGCAGGCGCACGCGAAGGCGGTGTCGGCGAAGAGGAACAGGAAGCCACCGTGGGCGATCCCGTGCCCGTTCACCATCGCCGCTGTCACGGTCATCCGGAGTACGGCGGTCCCTTCGCCGTGCTCCAGAAGCTCGATGCCGAGCTGCCTGGACGCCTGGTCCCCGGAGAGCATCGACGCGACGGGGTCAGACATCGCCTCAGCGGATTGTGTCACTGTTTGCACCACCTTGTGACCCGACCGAACATTCGGTTAGCATGCGGCGTGGCCAAGTAATCCAGCCGGCCCCCTGCCTGTCAAGAGGTGGATCGCATGCCGCAGAACAGTCCGCAAGGCCCTGATTTCTTCGCACGCCATCGCAGTAGCTTCCATGACGTGCTCAGGAGGACGGGCCATGGTCACAGCGTCGCTGCCGGGCGCAACGGGTGACGTGGCGATGGACGCGGTCGGCGACGAGGCCGTCGCGCTGACGAGCGCACTCCTGCGCATCGACACCACCAACACCGGCGACTCAAACACCGTGGGGGAGCGGGCGGCCGCGGAGCTCGTCGCGGAGAAGCTGAGCGACGCGGGCTACGACATCGAGTACGTCGAGTCGGGTGCCAGGAACCGGCACAACGTGATCGTGCGGCTCGCCGGCGCCGACCCCCGGCGGCGTGCCCTCCTGATCCACGGGCACCTGGACGCCGTACCCGCCGATCCGGCGGAGTGGAGCGTGCACCCTCTGTCGGGCGCGGTGGAGCACGGCTATGTCTGGGGGCGCGGCGCCGTCGACATGAAGGACATGGTCGCCATGTCCCTGGCCCTGGCGTGCCACTACAAGCGCAGCGGCATCGTCCCGCCGCGGGACTTCGTGTTCGCGTTCCTCGCCGATGAGGAGGCGGGCGGCACGTACGGCGCGCAGTGGCTGGTCGATCACCGTCCCGACCTCTTCGAGGGTGTCACGGAAGCGATCAGCGAGGTGGGCGGTTTCTCGATCCCGGTGGGCGACAAGCGCGCGTATCTGATCGGCACCGCGGAGAAGGGCAAGCGCTCTCACCCTGCGTGCCCGCGGCAAACCCGGGCACGGTGCGATGATCCACCCTGACAATGCGGTGACGCTCCTGTCGGAGGCGATCGCCCGCATCGGCGGCCACACCTTCCCGACCGTGATCACTGACACCGTCCGCGAGTTCCTCGACGGCATCACGGACATGACGAGCTGGCAGTTCCCCGAGGACGACCTCGACCGAGCGGTGGGACGGCTCGGCAGCATCTCCCGGATCATCCGGGCGACCCTGCGCGACACCGCGAACCCGACCGTCTTCAACGCCGGGTACAAGGCCAACGTCATCCCCTCGGTCGCCGAGGCCAGGGTCGACTGCCGCATCCTTCCGGGCCGTCAGGAGGCTTTCACCGCCGAGCTGGAGGCGCTGCTGGGCCCGGACGTCGAGATGGAGTGGCACGAACAGGCCGCGCTGGTCACCACATTCGACGGCGCGACCGTGGACGCGATGAAGGCGGCGATCCGCGCCGAGGACCAGGACGCCCATGTGCTGCCCCACATGGTGTTCGGCGGCACCGACGCCAAGAGGTTCGACCAACTCGGCATCCGCAGCTTCGGCTTCTCGCCGCTGCGGCTGCCCGCGGACCTCGACTTCTCGGCACTGTTCCACGGCATCGACGAACGGGTCCCGGTGGACGCGCTGAAGTTCGGTGTCCGGGTGCTCGACAGGTTCCTGCGTTCCTGCTGACAATGGATTGGCCCGCGGACCGCCCGGGGCCACCGCATGGGCGATGGCCACGCGTGAGGGCCTCGGCTGGCTCGCGGCCTTCCGTTCCGCCCACCACCGGCCCACGTTCCCCAACCCCTGGTCGAGGGTGGTCCCCGCCTGCCAGTCGAGTATCCGCTGCGCCTTGGCGTTTGGAGAAGTCCTGGTCCGTGGCGTACATCGCCCACGCGTGCCGGGTCAGCGGCGGATCGTCGGCGTCGGGCCCTGCCGCCACGGCCCGGGCTTCGCACTCGGTGGTCAGCTGGTAGGCGGCCCGGCTCTCCAGGTCACTCGCGGCGGGCCGCGCACCGGTGACGCGCGCCAGCCCGTCGAAGTAGTCGCGCCACGTCTCCTTCCGGCCGCCCGTGCCCTTGAACACCGCGCCGCTCTCCCCGGCGGCGGCGGCCGCGAGGATGAGGTTCACCAGGTCGGTCACGTGGATGAACCCGCCCGTCGCCCGCCCGCCGTCGATGAACGGCAGGGCGCCCTCGTCCATCAGCTGGACGCAGCCCTCGACGAAGTAGGGGCAGCGGGGGCCGTACACGCTCGTGTCGGCGCGGCGCCGACTCGTCGAGACCGCCCCGGTCCGGGAACCCGTACACATCGGTGCTGCTGACATGGAGCAGGCGGGCACCGGTGCGGGCCGCCGCCTCCAGCGCCGCCCGGGTGCCGCCGGCGTTGACGGCGTCGAACTCCCCGGCGGGCGCCCAGACGCTCACGACGGCTCCGCAGTGGTAGACCACGTCGACCCCGTCGATCAGCTGGGCCCAGGCTCGCCGGGTCGCGCAGGTCACCCGGGACCGGCTCCGCTCCCGCCAGGTGGGGCGTGCGCTGACTGGTCGGGCGCACCAACGCCCACACAACCGCGAACAGCCCATCGGACAATCCCCCTCGCCGTGGCCAGGCCGTAGGCCAAAGGGCCGCCCCCGCCACTCGGTTGGCGGAGGCGGTGCAGGGTCGCGGCTCCGCTGAGCGCGGCGGAGGCCGCGCCCTGCTGCTCGGGCCACACCGGCTCCAGGCCGATGTTCTCGGCGCTGCGCTTGGTGGCGGTCGGGTCGCAGGAGGGGGCGATGACGTCGTTGCGGGGCGGGGCGGGCACGATGACCCGGAAGGAGCCGTCCGCGTTCGGGGTGTCTGGCCGACTGGCCCGGAGCCGTGGCTGGACGGATCCTCTTTCACGCGTGTCCTAGCCGCACGCCCCCGACTCGCCGAACCGGCGCATCATCGCGTTCACCTGATTCGGGGTCAATGCGCGTACCGGCAGCGGGTGCGCGGCGGCGGGTGATCACGTCGTTGAGCACGGGGGTCGGACGCCTGGAGGCGGGAGACCCTCTCGACGTAACAGACGACACGATACCGCCGAGCGCAGTCGTCGCCTTCGATGACGACTGCGCTACAGGCGTGTCCAGCACCTTCTTGCGGGCGGCCGGAGCGACCGGGCCGTCACATGGGACCGGCTCCGCCGAACTGCAACATGGCCTCATTCACCTGATCAGGTGTCAGCGCCCCGACCGGGAGTGGATGTGCGGCCTCGGCGCGCAGGCCGTCCAGGAGGAACGCGATGCCGCGCCGCCAGGCGTCCGGGGCGGTGTCCTTGGTGTGACGGACGAGCATGGCCGTGGACCAGAAGATGAACAGGAGCATGTCCTCGCGGGTGAAGTCGGGACGCAGTACACCCGCCTTCTGGGCCCGTTCGATGAGCTGCCGCTCCCGGTCCTCGGTCACCTGGCACACCACCGCCAGCCGTTCGGCGTCGTACCGGCGGGAGACCACGTCGTTCAGTGCGGGGTCGGACGCCTGGAGCCGCGAGACGTCCTCGATGTAGCCGACGAAGCCCTCCCACGGGTCCTCGCTGGCCAAGGCCCGTTCCAGGACATCGTCCAGGGCATCCTTCGCGATGTCCGGCATGACCGCGTCGATCAGCGCCTCGCGGGAGCCGAACCGGTTGTACAGCGTGCCCGCGCTCACCCCCGCCCGCCTGGCGATCTCCTCCAGCGGGGCGTGCAGTCCCTTCTCCCCGAAGACCTCGACAGCGGCCGCCTTCAGCTTCTCGATGTTACGGCGCGCGTCCGCCCTCGGGGGTATCGGCGAGGAGGTATGCGGCCCTGGGTTCCGCGGCTGCCCCTTCATCAACGCGGCAGCGGAGTATCCGGACAAACAGAGCCCTGTCCACCAGGTGGTGCTGGAGCACCGCAGCTGGTTCCGGGAAGCCATCGCCGAGTTCCTTCGCCTCAGTGACCACCCGGCGCCGGAGCACACCGCCGACGTCCTGGTCGCCCTGCGCGACGGAGTGAGTGGGCGGATACCTCGATGACCCGCAGAGAGCATCCATCTCCTTCCGGGAAGCCGCCCTCTCCTGGATAGGGCGACGCTGAGGGCATCCGCAGCGTCCGGGGCGCGGGCTGACGGAGATCAGCGGCGATGAATAGCCGAGCACCAGACCACAGCGAGGGACTCGTCGACCGGGGCAGGGTCGGGTGCCGCAGCAGGTGACCAGGCCGGCGGGACACCGCAGGTCTTGACAGGCTCCCACGTGGGGCCTACGGTCATCAACCGACAGCCTGCCGTGAACGTTCACGGAACGTTTGATCAGCAGGAACACAATGGCGAAGACGAGGATGTCCGGGAGGGGGTCTCATGAGTCCGGTCTGGCTGAGTGGGGCTGTTCGCGGCACGCCCGAAGTGAGCCCCGTGTCGCAGACGTCGCCGCAGTTACGGAACGAGACCCGTCGAGCCCGGGGCGCGTCGTTTGCGCCCGCCCATACCGGGAGGCCGCACCCCACCGTGGCGGTGGCCACGAGGGCCTTGTGTTTGGCAGTCACGGAACCGGCAACCAGGGGGTGAACATGGCAAAGCGTGTCACGATCAACGATGTCGCCACGGCTGCGGGCGTGTCCCGGCAGACCGTCACACGCGCCCACAACGACATGGGCGACATCAGCGAGGCCACCAAGCGACGCGTGCTCGAGGTCAGTGCCCAACTGGGGTACCGGCCCAACCGGTTCGCGCGCAACCTGGTCGGCCGGCAGCGGCTTCGTGCGGTCGGCCTGCTGGTCGGTTCCTTCAGCAATCCGTACTTCACCGAGATGGCGGGCGCCTTTCTCGCCGCCGCCGCCAAGCGCGGCTGGCAGGTGATGATGGCCTCGGGGGAATCCGGCAGCGAAACCGCCGCCGTCGAGATGCTGGCCAGACACGTCGATCTCTTCGTCGGGCATTTCTCGCTGTCCGCCGAGGAGCTGACCGAGGCCGTGCAGGGTATTCCGGTCGTTCTGCTCGATGATCGCTGCTCGCGTCCTGGTTTTCACTCCGTCGAGATCGACTTGCGGGCCGGCATCCGTCAGGCGATGGCCGCGCTCGAAGCCAAGGGCGTCCGCCGGATGGGAATGATCGACTCGTCCTATTCCCTGCGTGCGTCACCAACCTACTCGCCATCGCCGCGCCGGCGGTTTTTCGAGGAGTTCGCTCTCGAGGTTCCGGAGCCCGCGATTGTCGTGGGGGAGGAGTCGATGGCCGGTGGCGGCCATGCCTTCCGCGCGCTCATGGCCGAGTACCCGGATGTCGACGGCGTCCTCGTCTTCAACGACATGATGGCCATCGGTGCCGTTCAGGCCGCCCAGGCCCTGGGCGTCGAGATCCCTGGCCAGGTGAGGATCCTCGGCGTCGACGGCCTGACGCTCGGCGAGGCGGTGCGGCCGACGGTCAGCACCATCTCGCTCGACCGCGAGGCACTTGTCGCCAGTGCTCTCGACATCGCTGACGCCCTTGCGGCGAGTAATTTCACCAACACCGAGTCGTTGCACCGCACCGTCATGCCGCGCCTGTTGTGGCGGGAATCGGCGTGACGTCACCCCGAGTACGGATTCCATAACGCGGAAGGCTGAAGAAACCGAGGGAATGGACACCGGGCGCCGTCCGGATTGCTGGAACAAACATTGAGTAAACCACCGCCGCGGCCAGGAACGCGACCGGTGTTTAACTCGCTGTCTTTATAAGAATTGGTTTGACAAACCCCGTTCTGCGGCCGTGAACGGGGTCTTTGGCATGAGATCCGGTTGGTGGGCCGGTGTTGAATTTCCCCTGCGGGCAACCTTGACAGTTGAGATCTGCCTCCTTAGCGTGTGCTGCACGGTGCGACCGTGAAGGTTCACGGCCCGGTTTGAGATGCAGGTAGCGGAATCCGTGCGGTTCGAATCGCTCGTGAATTCTCAATAACTGCCAAAGAACTCATGGATCGGCTTTCGATTACTCCCAGCCGTTCCCCGACGGGCTACTGGTTCCAGACCCGAAGGCAGTACCGACTTGTCTGAACCCGCTACGGAGGGCGCTCAATGAGCCTGCACAACCCGCCGAGCCGACGGCTTGCGTCGTTCACCCCCGGCGAGGGGCATCTTGCGCCTGGGGCGAGCGCATGGGCGTTTCCGGTGGAGACCGGCGGTCGGCTCCCCGCCGCGCTCGACGACGAGCTGCAGACCCCTTACGCGCGGTCCCACGACGTGGAAGGGACGGCGGCGTGAACCGCAAAGAACTGATCAATCGGAGCTGGAAGTTCGCCTACGGCGACTCCGAGGGCGCGACGCTGGAGGCCTTCGACGACAGCGACTGGTACGACGTGGGACTGCCCCACTCGTTCGGGATTCCGTACTTCATGGAGACCGGCTTCTACGTCGGCCGCGGCGTGTACCGCCGCACCTTCGAACTCGCCGAGGAGGACACGGGCAAGTACGTCGCGCTGGAGTTCCACGGTGTCTTCCAAAATGCCGAGATCACGGTGAACGGTGTGCCGGTGGACCGCCATCTGGGCGGTTACACGGCCTTCATCGTGGATATTTCCGAGGCCGTGCGCGCGGGGACGAACCAGCTCGCGGTCCGGGTGAGCAACGAGTGGAACCCAAGGCTGGCGCCCAGGGCGGGAGAGCACGTCTTCAACGGCGGCATCTACCGGGACGTCTCCCTGATCGTCGCCGAGCGGACGCGGATCGCCTGGCACGGCACGGGCGTGGTGACGCTCGGCGTCGGCACCGGCGGCGCGGCCATCGAGGTCACCACCGAACTGGTGAACGAGACCGACGCGCCGTTCGACGGCCTGCTGGCCGCGAAGGTGACCGGTCCCGGTACACGTCCCGTGGAGGCCGCCGAGGCGGTGAACCTCCCGCCCCGCTCGACCACGGTGCACCGGCAGCGTCTGGTCGTGGAAGACGTACGCCTGTGGCGCCCGGACTCCCCACACCTCTACACACTCGAGCAGACGCTGCGGACGGGTGAGGGCGTCGAACGCCACCGCGTGGCCACCGAGTTCGGCATCCGCACTGTCGAGTTCACCGCGACCGACGGCTTTCACCTCAACGGGGAGCGGTTCGCGATCCACGGCGCCAACGTCCACCAGGACCACGCCGGATGGAGCGACGCCGTCACCCACTCCGGGATGCGCCGGGATATCGCACTCATCAAGGAGGCCGGGATGAACTTCATCCGCGGCTCCCACTACCCCCACCACGACCAGTTCGCGACCGAGTGCGATCGACTCGGTGTCCTCTTCTGGTCCGAAGCGCCCTTCTGGGGCATCGGCGGAGCCAATTGCGAGGGGTTCTGGAACGCCAGCGCGTATCCGCCGGACAAGGCGGACCAGGCCGAGTTCGAGGACAGCTGCCTGCGTGCCATGGCGGAGATGATCAGGGTGAACCGCAATCACCCGAGCATCGTGGCCTGGAGCACCGGCAACGAGGTCTTCTTCAGCGACGAGCACGTGATCCCGGCAGCGAAGAAACTGACCCAGCGTCTGGTGGACCTCGCCCACGAACTCGATCCGACACGTCCCGTCGCGGTCGGCGGTGCACAGCGCCGGGGCTTCGACGAGCTGGGTGACCTGGCGGGATACAACGGCGACGGCGGCGAGCTGTACCTCAACCCGCCCTGGCCGAACATCGTCTCCGAGTACGGCAGCGTCGTCGAGGACCGACCCGGCAGCTACACCCACCGCTTCCGCCACGGCAGCGAGAACGAATACACGTGGCGCTCCGGAGTCGTCCTGTGGTGCGGCTTCCACCACGGCAGCATCGTGCCCGACATGGGGCGGATGGGCTTCGTCGACTACTACCGCCTTCCCTTGCGGTCCTGGTACTGGTATCGCCACCGCCTGCGAGGGATCGCGCCGCCCGCGTGGCCCGAGCCGGGCACGGCCACCGCGCTGAGGCTGACCGCCGACCGCACCATGGTGCTCACCGATGGCACCGACGACGCGCAGCTCGTCGTGGAGATCGTCGATGACACGGGCCGAGTGGTGGCGGACGAGCGCCCCGTGGCGATCGAGGTCGTCCAGGGCGGCGGCATCTTCCCCACTGGTACGTCGATCGATCTCAACCCGGACAACAAGGGTCTGCTCGACGGCCGGGGCGCCATCGAGTTCCGCTCGTACCACGCCGGCACCAACCGGCTGCGGGCGACCGCGGAAGGGCTTGCCCTCAGCGAGATCACCATCGAGGCGGTCGGTCCCGAGCCGTGGACGGGACAACGCCGCAACCTCGCCCCCGGCCCGCCGTCACAGGCCCACTCGCCCGACACCCGTGGGCCTCACCAGCTCTCCGAGATGCGCCCCGCTTTCAGCAGCGGGGCCCGGCCGGACCGTCCGGCCCGTCTCGTCACCGACCACGGCGTCGAGCACGGATGGGTCAGCGCCACGGACGATCCGGGTGCCTGGCTGTCGGTCGATCTCGAAGGACTCTGGTCGATCAGCACGATCCACGTCGAGTTCGGTGCCGGGCCGCAGACCCCGTACGCCATCGAACTCTCCGACGGCGGCCGGGACCTCGTGCCCCTGGTCGCCGGCACCACCCAGGCCACCACAGTGCGGCTGGACCTCGACAACACGCAGGCGCGCGCGGTCAGGGTGACCTTTCCGCAGGCGCCGACCGAAGTGATCAACATCCGGGTGCACGGTCACTGATCGGGACCTGTCCGTCAGGACATCCGATCACGTCCGGCAGCGCAGGTGCTCCGCACCTCCGGTTCGAAAGTTCAAGAAAGGGCAGTTCAATGAAGAGCAGCAGAATCCTGCCGCGGTTCGCGGCCTCGGCCGCCGCGACGGCCATGGCGCTGTCCCTGACCGCCTGCGGCAGCAGCGGTTCCTCGGCGAGTGACGGTCTCACCGTCTGGTACGCGCCGGGCTCGGTGCCCAAGGCGTCCCTGGCGGTGCAGAAGAAGTTCCCCGGCCTGAAGATCAAGCTGATCCCGACGCCCAACCTGGAAACCAAGCTGAAGACCACCCTGCAGACCGGTTCGGGACTGCCGGACGTGGTGGTCATCGGCAACGACATCAGTTCCTACGCCGACATCTCGAACAAGTTCGTCGACCTGAAGACCATGGGCGCGGACCCGAAGAAGGATTACGTCACCTGGAAGTGGACCAACGGCACCCTCCCCGACGGACGGGTGATCGGCTTCCCGATCGACACGGGGCCGCAGGGGCTGTTCTACCGCACCGACCTGTTCCGCAAGGCCGGCCTGCCCACCGACCCCGCCGCGGTCTCCAAGCTGGCCTCCACCTGGGACGGCTACCGCACCGTGGCCGAGAAGGCGAAGAAGGCCGGCTTCAGGGCATGCGACGACGCCAACCAGGTCTACTTCCTGCAACTCGAGCAGAAGGGGCAGGGCAGCTTCGACACCTCCGGTAAGTACCTGGGGGACAACGCCCTGACCCGCAAGGCGTTCGACTACTCCGCCAAGCTCCTGTCCGACGGCCTGTGTACCAAGGCGACCCCCTACACCACGGACTGGAACAGTTCGGTCGCGCAGAATGTTCTCGGCGCCTTCGTCGCCCCGGTGTACGAGGGTCCGCTGCTGGCGACCGCGGGCAGCCCCAAGGGGGTATGGCGGGTGGCGAACCCGCCCGGCGGTGCCGGTAGCAAGGGCGGCTCGTTCATGTCGATCCTCAGCTCCACCAAGCACAAGAAGGACGCGTACAAGGTCGTCAAGTGGATGATGTCCCCGGCCAACCAGGCGTCGGGTTTCAAGACCGACGGCCTGTTCCCCTCGGCGCTCGACAGCTACAAGATGCCGGAGCTGACCGCACCGCAGCCGTTCTACGGCGGTCAGCCGACGGGTGTGCTGTTCGCGAAGGTCGCCAAGGAGTCACCGACGGTCCCGGTCACTCCTCAGGACAACATCGTGGAAGGCACCCTCACGCAGGCCCTGAAGCTGGTGGCGCAGGGCAAGGAGTCCGCCGGCGCGGCATGGAAGTCCGCGCAGACGCAGATCGCCAAGGAACTGAAGCGGTGACGAAAGTGGTGGACACGGGCATGGGCCCTTCCAGCCCGACGCGCCCGACTGCCCGCCAGCCGACGACGGACGGGCCGGGGCAGGCTCCCGGCCCGTCCGGGCCCCGGCGCTGGCGGTCCTACCTGGCCAGCTATCTCGCCATCTCCCCGTTCTTCGTGCTCTTCGCGGTGTTCGGAGTCTTTCCGCTGGGCATCGCGGCCTATCTCAGCCTGCACACGTGGGACGGCATCGGGACGATGCACTACGTGGGCTTCGAACAGTTCCAGCGGCTGCTTGACGACACCCAGTTCTGGCAGTCGGTGGTCACCACGATCGAGATCTTCGTGATGTCCCAGGCGCCGATGATCGTGGCAGCACTGGTCGCGGCCTTCGTGCTGAGCAGTGACCGGCTGCGCCTCCGCGGTGTCTACCAGACTGTCTACTTCTTGCCCCAGGCGACATCGGTCGTCGTCATCGCGATCGTGTTCCAGTCCCTTTTCGGCAGCAACTTCGGGCTGATCAACCGGCTGCTGGTCTCCGTCGGCCTGCCTTCGGTGGACTGGATGGCGAGTACCTGGGGTGCCAACACGGTGATCGCTCTCATGATCATCTGGCGCGGCTTCGGCTATCTCGTGATCTTCTTCATGGCCGGTATGGCCACGATTCCGGCCGAGCTGTACGAAGCGGCGGAACTCGACGGGGCGGGAGGCGCGCGGAAGCTGTGGTCGATCACCCTGCCGATGTTGCGCCCCACCGTCGTATTCGCGCTCGTGACCGGCGTCGTCGGTGGCCTGCAGGTGTTCACCGAACCCCAGATCCTGGACGTCATGGGCACGTCCGTCCCCGGGATGACCATGATGCTGTTGCAGTACCAGTACATCGGACAGTCCCAGAGCGCGGGTGTGAACCCCGATCTGGGCTACGCCAGCGCGATCGGCTGGGCCGTGTTCGCCCTCGTCGCTCTGGCCTCGCTGGGCACCCTGATCATGCGGCGCGTCACCGGACACAAGGAGGCGATCTGACATGAGCACCGACGTGCGGGAAGAGGCCCGTGGCGGGTACCCGGTGCGGGGGCGGCGTCGCGGCGGACGCAGGCCACAGGTCGGCAAGCACTTCATGCTGCTGTGTGTCGCACTGGTCAGCCTGTTTCCCTTCTACTGGCTGCTCATCATGGCGACGAGCTCCAGCGGTGAGGTCTTCCGGTTCCCGCCCCGGATGACCCCGGGGACCAAGCTCTTCGAGAATCTCGGGAAGGTGTCCGACGCAATCCCACTGGGCGCCACGTTCGTCAACTCGCTGGTTGTCGCCGTGAGCGCGGTCGTCCTGTCGGGCTTCCTGTGTTCGCTCGGCGGGTTCGTGTTCGCCAGGATGCGTTTCCCCGGCCGTGACAAGCTGTTCGCCTTCGTGCTGGCGACACTCGTCTTCCCGACGGGCGTCAGTCTGGCGCCCTCCCTCCAGATCTACTCGAATCTCGACTGGATCAACACCTTCCTGCCATTGATCGTGCCGGGTGCCGCTTCGGCCTTCGGGCTCTTCTGGATGCGCCAGTACGCGGTCTCCGCGATCCCGTACGAGCTGATCGAGGCGGCGCGACTGGACGGCTGTGGCCTGCTCCGCATGTACTGGCACGTCGCCCTGCCCGTCATGCGGCCTGCCCTGGCGTCGTTCGGGATCTTCACCTTCATGTGGAGCTGGAACGACTACCTCTGGCCGTTGCTGGTCCTCAACGATCCGCAGAAGTACACCGTGCCCGTCGCCCTCGCACAGTTGAAGGGGGCCTACGGCAACGTCGACTACAGCGTCGTCACAGCGGGCACCCTGGTCGGTGCCATTCCGCTCATCGTGCTGTTCCTGTTCGTCCGGAAGCGGATTTTCCGCAACATGGTCGCCGGCGCCGTCAAGTAGGAGTGGCGGCGTGACGTCCAGTGCCCGCGCACCCGTCGTACGCGGCACTGGGCGATCGCGTCACGGACGATCGTCACCCGGACACCGTCACCGAGGAAGACCGAGAAAATGCCACGTCACACCATCCAACTGACTGAGCCGGCGACGGCGTTCCACGACAGCTTCCTGATCGGCAACGGATCACTGGGCGGGACCCTGCGCGGAGCCGTGGGCACCGAGCGCATCGACCTGAACCTCGACAGCCTGTGGTCGGGCGGCCCGGCGACCGCCGAGGACACCGGGTCACCGGCCGGCCTGCTCCCGCAACTGCGCGCAGCCATCCGGGCCGAGGACAACGCCGGGGCCGAGAAGCTGGCACAGGCCATGATGGGACCTGGCTGGACCGAGTCCTACCAGCCCCTCGGATGGCTCGAATGGCACTACGCCGACACGTCGGACGCCGCCGGATACCACCGTCGGCTGAACCTGGCCGACGCGGTGGCCACCACCGGCTACGGGCCCGCCGGCGCGGAGGTCGAGATGTCGAGCTTCGTCTCGGCCCCCGACGACGTGCTCGTGGTCACGGTGACCGGGCCCGGCGCCGCCTCTCACCCTGCCCTGCCCACCTTCGTCTCCCCTCACCCGGTCACCACCGCCACCCCGCGACCGGGCCTGCTCGTGGCCACGGGCCGGGTGCCGGCCCGGGTGCTGCCCAACTACGTCGAGGAGGAACCCGCGGTCGTCTACGGCGAGGACGAGCCCGACGGCGCCGGCACCGTGGCCGCCGGCGCCGGGTTCGCGGTAGCGGTGGCGGTCGAGCGAACGGGACCGGAGGAACTACGCCTGATCGTCGCAGCCGCCAGCGGTTTCCGCGGCTACGACCGGCGGCCCAGCGCCGACCTCGACGCCCTCGCCCGCTCGGCGGATGAGACCGTGACCCAAGCCCTGGGCCGTCCTGCCGAACAGCTCGTCCAGCGTCATGTCGAGGACTACCGGAGCTACTTCGACCGCGTCGACCTCGACCTGTCGGCGTCACCCGCCGCGGACCACGGCGACCCGGCGCGGGCCGAACTCCTCTTCCACTTCGGCCGCTACCTGCTCATCTCCAGCTCCCGCCCGGGTACCGAGGCCGCCAACCTCCAGGGAATCTGGAACATCGACGTCCGTCCCGGCTGGAGCGCGAACTACACCACCAACATCAATGTCGAGATGAACTACTGGGCCGCCGAGAGCACGGCCCTGCAGGACGTGCACGGCCCGATGCTCACGCTCGCCGACGACCTCGCCGAGAGCGGCACGGCCACCGCCGCGCGGTACTACGGCGCCGCGGGCGCAGTGGTCCACCACAACACCGACATCTGGCGGTTCTCCACGCCCGTCAAGGGCGATACCCAGTGGGCCACCTGGCCGACCGGGCTGTACTGGCTGGCCGCGCACGTCTGGGACCACTACGAGTACGGCGGGAACGACGACTTCGGCGCGGGGACCGCCCTGCGGGTGCACCGCTCGGCCGCCCTGTTCGCGCTCGACATGCTCGTACCCGATGACGACGGTTCGCTCCTCACGAGCCCTTCCACGTCACCCGAGCACCGCTTCGCCGTCTCCCCGAACCAGGGGGCGGCGGCGGTTTCCGAAGGAACCACGATGGATCAGGAACTGGTCCACGAGGTGCTCTCCCGATACGTCGCCTTGGCGGAACGCCACGGACGCGGTGACGAGGCCCGGTTGCTCTCCCGCGCGCGCCACGCGCTGCGCGCGCTGCGCCTGCCCGGCATCGGCGCGCACGGCGAACTGCTCGAGTGGAAGGACGAGCGGCGCGGTTCCGAGCCCGGTCACCGCCACCTGTCCCACCTCTACGGCCTCCACCCCGGGACGCGTCTCACCGAGGGCGGCACTCCCGAGGTGTTCGCGGCGGCCAGAGAGGCTCTCGCGACCAGGCTCCGGCACGGCAGCGGATACACCGGCTGGAGCCAGGCGTGGATCCTGTGCCTTGCCGCACGACTGCGGGACACCGGGCTGGCCGAGCGTTCGCTCGACATCCTGCTGAACGACCTGACGTCGACGTCCCTCCTGGACCTGCACCCCCACCCGGACTGGCCGGGCGGCTACATCTTCCAGATCGACGGCAATCTCGGCGCCGTCGCGGGCATCGTGGAACTGCTGGTGCAGAGCCACGAGGGAGCCGTCAGCCTGCTGAAGACGCTCCCGCGTGGCTGGCGGAGCGGTCACCTGGCCGGTATCCGCTGTCGCGGCGGACTGACCGTCGACGTGGACTGGCACGAGGGAGAACTGACCACCTCCACGATTCGCACGGGCTCCTCGGGACCCGTCGTCGTCGAGATCCCGGCCACCGGGGGCGACCCCACTGTCACGGACGCGGTGGGTGATCCGGTCAATGCCTTCGACGCACCATGCGCGTTGCCCGGACGCCGTCGCCTCACGTGGGACGGACGTGCCGCTTCGTACTACCGGCTCGTGAGCCAAGGGAGGCGGAGCTGAAGCTTCCCCTTGACCGTGGACACCCGTGCTCCAGCCGGAGCTCGTGGTCCGCGGATCGAGCCGGGCGCGGGCAGCGCCTTGCGGGCGATCTTGCCATTGACGGTCAGCGGCAGCGTCCCATTCTTGTTGCTACACAGACCGTGTCCCTCGCAGGCCTTGTGGATGAGGGTGGGGAGGTCGTTGAAGGCGTCGGTGTCCCACAACCGTACGGTCCCGTCGGTGCTGCTGGTGGTGAGGGCGTTTCCGTCCGGGCGAAGATGGCCGAGCGCAGGTCGCCGGTGTGCATGCCTGGCGGCTCAGGCGACGGACTTTCGGTACGGCCGTGCGCGGGTGCGGCGGGCGCGCGGAGGATGTTCTACCGCTGGTTGCTTGGCAGGGGTGTGCCACTGCGGTGCGGGACGCGGAGTGGCGCGCTTGCCTAGAGCGCACTCCACGCGACTAGCGTGTAGTCCATGAAGTACACGCAGCTCGGACGCACGGGACTCAAGGTCAGCCGACTCGTCCTCGGCACCATGAACTTCGGTCCGCAGACCGGCGAGGCCGACAGCCACGCGATCATGGACGCGGCGCTGGACGCGGGCATCAACTTCTTCGACACGGCGAACGTGTACGGCTGGGGCGAGAACAAGGGCCGTACCGAAAGCATCATCGGCAACTGGTTCGCGAAGGGCGGCGAGCGGCGCGACAAGGTCGTCCTCGCCACCAAGGTGTACGGCAACATGGGCGCGGACGGCGCGGCGTGGCCCAACCACGAGAAGCTGTCGGCGGTGAACATCCGGCGTGCCGTGGACGCCTCGCTCAAGCGGCTCCAGACGGACTACATCGACGTCTACCAGTTCCACCACATCGACCGGGACACCCCGTTCGAGGAGATCTGGCAGGCCATCGACGTACTGGTCCAGCAGGGGAAGATCCTCTACGTCGGGTCCTCCAACTTCCCGGGCTACAAGATCGCCCAGGCGAACGAGATCGCCGCCCGTCGCGGCGGCACCATCGGCCTCGTGAGCGAGCAGTGCCTCTACAACCTCTACGAGCGCCGCGCCGAGATGGAGGTCATCCCGGCCGCGCAGGAGTACGGCCTCGGCGTCATCCCGTGGTCGCCGCTGCACGGCGGTGCGCTCGGCGGCGTGCTGAAGAAGGAGATCCAGGGCGGTCGGCGCAGCGAGGGGCGAGCCGCGGGCGCCATGTCCGGCCCTGACGTACGCGCGAAGATCCAGGCGTACGAGGACCTGCTCGACAAGCACGGTCTGGAGCCCGGCGAGGCCGCCCTGGCCTGGCTGCTCACCCGTCCCGGCGTGACCGGCCCGATCGTCGGCCCGCGCACGGCGGAGCAGCTCGAATCCGCCCTGCGCGCCACCGAGTTGGATCTGAGCGAGGAGCTGCTGGCCGGGCTGGACGAGATCTTCCCAGGACCGGGACCGTCTCCGGAGGCCTTCGCCTGGTAGCGGTCGCAGCCGCAGTCGTTCGCAGTCGCCGCCACCGTCGTCGGGACGGGGCGGCGCCCGGCCTGCGGCGCGGCTGTCACGGCTACTGTCCGAGCGCCGCCACCGCGACCAGGACGACCATCAGCACAAGTGCACCGGCCATGATCCGGTGCCGGGCGGGGACGGCCGCGGCCGCGCGGCTTGGCTCGGCCCCAGGGCGTCGGGCGACTACGCCGTAGCGAGCACCTGGACGGTGTCGCCCAAGGTGCCCGCCACTTCCTTCCACTCGGTGAGGGAGATCGTCAGGGGTGGCAGGAGCTTCAGTACATGCCCCAACCCCGCGGTCTCGGCGACGATGCCGGCGCGGAACAACGCCTCCCGTATCCGCTCGGCCGTCCCGGGGGCGGGGAATCTCAGTCCGCTCATCGCTCCCTTGCCGACGACTTCGGCGGCACCCACCGGGAGGGCGTCGGTGATGCTCGCGAGGCTGGTGCGGATCGCGGCGGTCAGTTCGGCGGCGTGGTCGGTGAAGTGCGGGTCGGTCCAGTGGTCCAGTGCCGCGGAGCCCGCCACGAAGGCGAGGTTGTGGCCACGGAACGTGCCGTTGTGCTCGCCGGGGGCCCAACGATCGATCTCGCGCCGGATCAACAGCGCCGCCATCGGTAGCCCCATTCCGCTGAGGGACTTCGACAGGCAGACCAGGTCGGGGCGGAGTTCGGGGGTGTCCTCGAAGCTGAAGAAGCTCCCGGTGCGTCCGCAGCCCGCCTGGATGTCGTCCACGATGACCAACGTGTCGGTGGTGTCGGCGAGTTCACGGATCCGGGCCAGCCACGCGCGGGGAGCGGTGTGCAGTCCGCCCTCGCCCTGGACCGTCTCCAGCAGGACCGCGGCGGGCGGGGGCGTCGTCGCGCCCGGGCCGAGGGTGTGTTCCAGGGAGGCGAACGGATCGGGCTCGGCCGCGTCGCCGTACGGGAGGATCGTGACGTCGGTCAGAGGTACGCCCGCCGCGCCGCGCAGCAGTGGGGAGGTCGTGGCGGCGAGGGCACCGAGGGACGCGCCGTGGAAGCCTCCGGTGAAGGCGATCACCTCGGTGCGCCCGGTGACCTTGCGGGCCAGCTTCAGGGCTGCCTCGACCGCGAGGGTGCCGGCAGGGCCGGGGAACTGCATGACGAAGTCGCCGAGTCCGCGTGGCTCCAGGACGAGTCCGGTGAACCGCTCCAGGAAGTCGGCCTTGGCCGTGGTGTGCAGGTCCAGCGACTGCACCGGGCCGCCGGCCGTGAGGTAGGCCGTCACCCGTTCGACGATCGCGGGCGGGTTGTGGCCGTAGTTGAGCGAGCCTGCCCCGCACAGCAGGTCCACGTAGCGGCGCCCTGAGGTGTCCCACAGATGGTGTCCGGCGGCTCGTTCGAAGACCACCGGGAAGTCGCGGCAGTAGCTGCGTACGTTTGACTCGTGACGTTCGAACACCGCGAGGGGCGTCCGGTCGGTCTCGGTCATGTCAGCACGTACCTTTCATGTCAACGGTTCTCGTAACGCGTCGCGGGCCGACGTCACTTGCGGGGTCACTTGACCAGCACCGTTCCATCGCCGGGGCGGTGGTCGCGGGAGCGGCGCAGGTCGCCGAAGGCGAAGGTCCGCTGGAGCCAGCGGTCGCGGCCGTCGTAGCGCGGGGTGAACGCCGAACGGCCGTGCAGGGTGATCCGGTTGTCGACGACGGCGAGGTCGCCGGGGCGCAGCAGCACCCCGGTGTACGTGCGGTGCGCCACCTCGGCCAGTTCGGCGAGGGCGGCCCGGCCCTCGGGGGTCACCGCCTTGGTGGCCGCCTCGTCGAAGCACCAGTCGGGGTCGTCCGGGTCGCCGGTGAGCACGGCGTGCGCGGTGCCCTCGCCGGCCGGGCCGAAGGACGGCGGTGCCTCGGTGACGTACTCGGGCCTGCCGAGCGCCTCCCGGGTGCGGGGTGTGAGCAGCGGCAGGACGCGTCGGGCGCAGCTGGTGCGCAGTTCGGCCGTGCCCTCGTGGTCGGGGCGCAGGCACAGCAGCATGACGTAGTCGGGGCGGTGGGGGTGGAAGGCGTTCTCGGTGTGGAAGGTGAGTTCGTCCGAGCCGACGTTGCCCTGGACCGTCTCCTGACCGGGCACCGGCACGACGTCCTGGACGAGGGCGCCGGACTTCTCCGCCGCGAAGGCGGCCGGGTCGCCGAGCCCGGCCGCGAACAGCAGCAGCGTCGCCGCGGGCAGGGACGGGCCGTGCTGGACCGAGCCCTTCACCATCGGGGTCGACGGCAGGTGCGCGGCACCGATGGGGAGCCTGCGGAGGACGAGGGCGCCGTCGGGGCCCGAATGCCTGCGGAACTCCCTCACGGTGCGCCGTATTTCGGCCGGGACGTCCTCCCAGGCGTGCCGGGCGAGGGCCACCCATGCCGGGTCGTCGACCCGGTCGCCCGCCTGGTCCAGCAGTTCCGCCGCCACATGGCCGAGCCGGGCCAGGGTGCGGGCGCCGTACCGCACCGTGCCGCCGGCGCTCGCCGGGGCGTACGGTGCCTGCGTCATGTCGACGCTGCTCACGTGCGTGTTCCCTTTCGTCCGCTGCGTCCGCGTCACTCGCCCATGGCCCGGACGAGGCTCTTGGGGCGCAGGTCGGTCCACTCGCGTTCGACGTACTCCAGGCAGGCGGTGCGGCTGTCCGGGCCGAAGACGGTGGTCCAGCCGGCGGGCACGGCGGTGAAGTCGGGCCACAGCGAGTGCTGGCCCTCGTCGTTGGCCAGGACCCGGTAGGTGCCGTCGGGGTTCTCGAAGGGGTTGGTCATGACGGGTCGGTGTTCCTTTCGGGAGCCGGGAGGCGCTTCGCCTCCCGGTGTCGGGGAGTTGGGCCACGGTTCCGGCCGAGGGTCCGGGCGGTGTGGCCGGTCATCAGGTCGATGTGGAGGGCGGCAGGCCGAGCCTCGGTGGCGCCGAAAGCGCCGTGGCGGACGAGCCGTCCACCGGCGGTCGGTGCGAGTGGCCGGAGGGGTGCTCGAAGGAAGCCGGGCCACCGAGGCCGGTCCGCGCGGCTCGCCTCACCGTTCGACGAAGTCCCAATAGCGGGAGATCGCGGCTTCGTCGATGTCCGGGATCGCGACCGCCAAGTCCCGCAGCCGCTGAAGCGTCCTGTCGTTCTCGAACTCCAGGGTGGGCTGCTGTGGGTCCGGTGTGTTCCTCGCGTGCTCTTCGAGATACGCCTGGTAGGGCAGGATCGGCAGGTCCCGTCCCCGTTCGCTCGCGCGCCGCAGGCGGTGCAGCCACACGGTGAGCGGGACCGGTTCGCAGACCGTCCCGCGCATCCGGTCGTAGCCGCGCATAAAGACACCGGCTCCGACCCTGCGCGGGTGGTGGAGGTGGTGCACACGGGCGGTCCCCGTCCCGGTCAGGATCAGCCCCACGACGGCGCGGGCCAGGACATCGACGGGGAGCAGCGCTTCCTCCAGATCCGGTCCGACCGGATGGCAGCCGAGCGCGGCACAACTGGTGAGCAGTCGGGAGAACATGTCGTCCGGACTGACGGCACCGGTCGAGGTATGCGCCCAGATGCGGCCGAGCCGGTGGATACCGCCGGCGGCCCCCCGCTCGAAGGCACGCTCCACGAGCCGGTCCGCGACCCATTTGCTCGCCGCGTACCCGTTCCCGAACGGGTGTTTCTCACCGTCGATCGGTGAATCCTCCGTGACCAGCCGGGAGCTCTGGCCGAGCCTGAACACACCGAGGGTGGAGAGGTGGTGAAACGCCTTCGGCCGGCCTTCGGCGGCCAGGCGCAGCAGGGTCCGGGTGCCCTCCACGTTGGCCGGTTTCAGCCGGGTGTACGGCGAGAGGTGATGGACGTGTGCGCCGCTGTGGACGATCGTGTCGACCCGCTCGCGCAGCCCCGCCCAGTCCGCGGGGCCGAGGCCGAGGTCCACTGCCGTCAGGTCCCCCCGGACGACATTCAGCCGCGGATCGTCCGGCGTCGGCCCGAGGTCGATGCCGTAGCGCCGCATGGCCCCGGTCAGCCGCTCGCCCGCCTCGGCGTCGGTCCGCGCCCGGACGAGGCAGTGCACCCGCGCCGATGTCCGGTGCAGCAGCTCGACCAGGAGGAAGGCTCCGACGAACCCCGTGGCCCCGGTCAGCAGAATCTCCCGAGGACCATCGGCATGCGGGTCGGCATGCGGCACGTCGGGTGGGCCGGCGGGGGATGTGCCGGACGCGAAGCGCAGGGCGGGACCCAGCTCGGCTTCCGAGTCCGGCACCCACGACGAGGCGTGCGGGCCGCCCTCCGTGAGGTGGCGGGCCAGTCCCGCCGGGGTCGGTGCTTCCAGGAGCGCCGACAGGCTGAAGCGGACCGCCAGAGTCTCACCGATGCGGCCGGCCAGACGGGTGGCGAGCAGGGAGTGACCGCCCAGCGCGAAGAAGTCGTCGTCGGCGGATACCTCGGGCACCCCCAGCACTTCGGCGAACAGCCCGCACAGCAGGGCCTCCCGTTCGGTCCGCGGCGCCCGGCCGGTACCGGCGGCGGTGTCCGGCGGGGCGGGCAGTGCCCTGCGGTCGAGCTTGCCGTTGGCGTTCAGCGGGATCGCGTCGACCTCGACGAACGCGGACGGTACGAGGTGGGCGGGCAGGACGGTGGCGAGCCGGGCCTTCACCTCATCGGCCACCAGCGGTGCTTCGGCGATCATGTACGCCACCAGCCGTTGGTCGCCCGGGCGGTCCTCGCGGGCGATCACGGCGGCTCGCGCGACCCCGTCGAGGGCGGTCAGCGCGGTCTCGATCTCGCCGGGCTCGATCCGGTAGCCCCGGATCTTGACCTGGTCGTCGACGCGTCCGGCGTACTCCAGCACCCCGGTGCGGTTCCAGCGGGCCCGGTCGCCCACCCGGTACATCCGGGCGCCGGGCGGGCCGTAGGGGTCGGCGACGAACCGTTCGGCACTTGGACCGGGCCGCCCGGCGTAGCCGCGGGCGAGTCCGGCGCCGGCGAGGTACAGCTCGCCCCAGACACCGTCGGGGACGGGCTGGAGGTGCTGGTCGAGGACGTACACGCGCGCGTTGCCGATGGGGCGGCCGATGGGCACCGGCCCCGCGGCCAGGTCGTCGTACGGTTCGAGGCGGTGGACGACGCAGCCGACGGTCGCCTCCGTGGGGCCGTACTCGTTGATCACCACGGCCTTGGGGTGCCGCTCGCGCCACGCCTGGAGGGCGGTGCCGTCGAGTGCCTCGCCGCCGATGACCAGGTTCCGGGCGTCGCTGACGCGGTCGGGCAGCGACTCCAGCAGCCGTAGATGGCTCGGGGTGACCTTGAGCAGGTCGGGGGTCGGTGTGTCGCCGTCCAGTTCCCCGAACCGCACCCGGCCGCCCGTGATCAGCGGCGTGAACAGCGTGGTCACCGGCATGTCGAAGGCGAGGGAGGTGTGGACCAGGGACTCGCCCGCGGCGGCCGGGTACATCGCCGCGGCCTCCGTGAGATAGGCGGCGAGCGAACCGTGTTCGACGACCACTCCCTTCGGGCGGCCCGTCGATCCGGAGGTGTAGATGAGGTAGGCGGCCTGACGGTGGTGGACCCGGACGCCCGGGTCGCCGTCCGCGCCGGTGTCCGGGGCCGCGGCGAGGGTGTCCGCGTCGAGGACGATCGCGGCGCCCGCGTCGGCGACGAGGGCGTCGATCCGCGCCTGGGGGCCCGCCGGGTCGATCGGCAGGTAGGCGGCCCCGGTCTTCAGGACCGCGAGGAGCGCCACGAGCACCTCCGGGCGGCGCGGCAGGACCACGGCGACGACGGTCTCGGGTCCGGCCCCGAGCGCGACCAGGTGCCGGGCGAGCCGGCCCGCGCGGCGGTTCAGCTGGTCGTACGTCAGCTCCGTACCGTCCGCGACGACGGCCACGGCGTGCGGGGTGCGCCCCACCTGCGCCTCGAACATCTCCGGCAGGGACGCCTCGGGCAGCGGCCGGGCGGTGCCGCCCCGCCGGGCGAGCGCGTCCTCGCGTTCGGCGGGGGCGAGCAGGGGCAGGGCGTGCAGGGGGCGTGCCGGGTCGGCCGTCACCTCCTCCAGCAGACGCAGATAGCGGGCGGCGACGCTTTCGGCGGTGGCGCGGTCGAACAGGTCCGAGGCGTACTCGACCCATCCGGACCAGCCGCCCTCACCGTCCGCACCACCTTCACCGCTCTCGACGAACATCAGCGACAGGTCGAACTTGGCCCGGTCGCCCGCCACATCCCCGACGGTCACCTCGAGTCCGGGCAGCGTGGGAGTGACTGCCTCCTGATTGATCGTCAGCATGACCTGGAACAGGGGGTGCCGGGAGCGTGAGCGCGCCGGGTTGAGGACCTCGACCAGCCGCTCGAAGGGCACGTCGGTGTGGTCGTAGGCCGCCACGTCCGCCGCTCGCACCCGGTCGAGGAGCTCCTCGAACGTGGGGTCGCCGGAGGTGTCGACGCGCAGGGCCAGTGTGTTGGCGAACAGCCCGACGAGGTCTTCGAGCGCGGTGTCCGGGCGGCCCTCGACGGGCGTTCCGATCACGATGTCGTCGCCGGCGCCCAGCCGGGTCAGCAGGGTGACGAACGTGGCGTGCAGCACCATGAAGGCGCTGGCGCCCCGGTCTCGGCCGAGCGCCTCGATACGGCGGCGCAGTGCGGCCGGCACGGTGAAGGGCACCGTGCCACCACGCTGGGACGCGACGGCGGGCCGGGGCCGGTCGGTGGGCAGCTCGATCTGGTCGGGGATCTGGGCCAGCTCCCTCGTCCAGAAGTCGACCCGGTCGGCGGGCAGGTCCCGCTCCCACAGCGCGTAGTCGGCGTACTGGACGGGCAGCGGAGCCCAGTCGGGGGCGCGGCCGGCGAGGCGGGCGGCGTAGGCCGTGGAGAGGTCCTCGGCGAGGGGCCGCATGGACGCGCCGTCGCCCGCGATGTGGTGCAGGAGCAGCAGCAGGGTGTGTTCCCGCTCCCCGTCGGTGAACAGCACGGCGCGGATGGGCAGCTGGTGGTCCAGGGAGAACGGCATCCGGGCGGCCTCCGCCACCCCGGCGTCGAACTCGGCCGGGTCGAAGGACCGGATCGCGAAGCGCGGCTCCGTGTCGACGACGACCTGGTGCGGCCCCTCCGGCCCCTCGGCGATCACCGTGCGCAGCACTTCGTGCCGCCGGACCAGGTCGCCGAAGGCGTCCCGCAGGGCGTCCCCGTCGAGGGCGCCCGTCATCCGCAGCACGACGGGGATGGTGTACGTCTGCGCCTGGCCGCCGAGCCGGTCGAGGAACCACATCCGCCGCTGCGCCGCCGACAGGGGCACCCGCTCGGGCCGTTCGCGCCGGACGAGCGGGGGCCGCGCGGCCTTTGCCGGCCGCCCCGACAGCAGCTCGGCGAGTCCGGCGACGGACGAGTGCTCGAAGACCTCCCGGACGGACAGCTCGGCGCCGAAGTCGGCCCGGACGCGGTTGACCAGCCGTGCGACGAGCAGGGAGTGGCCGCCGAGGCGGAAGAAGTCGTCGTCCGCGCCCACACCGGGCGCGCCGAGGACGGCCGCGAAGAGGTCCGCCACGCGCCGCTCCATGCCCTCGGCGGGCGGTCGCCCCGAGCCCTCGGCGCTGAGGTCCGGGGCCGGCAGCGCCTTGCGGGCGATCTTGCCGTTGGCGGTCAGCGGCAGCGTCTCCAGCACGACGAACGCGGCGGGGACCATGTAGTCGGGCAGGGCCCGGGACGCCGCGGCGCGCAGGGCCGCCGGGTCTGCCGGGCGCCCCGGCTCGGGCACGACGTAGGCGACGAGGCGCTTGTCCTTCGGGGTGTCCTCGCGGACCACCACGGCGGCCGCCTCGATCCCGGGCTGGGCCGTCAGCACGGCCTCCACCTCGCCGAGCTCGATACGGAAGCCACGGATCTTCACCTGGTCGTCCACCCGGCTGACGAACTCCAGCCGTCCGGCCGCCGTCCAGCGGGCCAGGTCTCCCGTGCGGTACATGCGGGAGCCGGGCGGGCCGAAGGGGCTGGCGACGAAGCGTCCGGCGGTCAGGCCGGGGCGTTGGTGGTAGCCGCGGGTGACGAGGTCGCCGGCGACGTACAGTTCGCCCGCGGTGCCGACGGGCGCCGGGCGCAGCAGGGCGTCCAGCACGTACATCCGCGTGTTCCAGGCGGGCGTGCCGATGGTGACGACGCCGGGCGGCACGGCGTCGCCGGGTTCGATGCGGAACAGGCTGCAGCCGACGGTGGTCTCGGTGGGGCCGTACTCGTTGAGGACGGTTACCCGGGGGTGGCGGGCGCGCCAGGCGTCCAGCACGTCGCCGAGCAACGACTCGCCGCCGAGGACCAGTTGGCCCTCAGGTGAGTACTCCTCGGGCACCGCGCCGAGCAGGTGCAGATGGCTGGGGGTGGCCTTGACGAAGTCGGGCCGGGTGACGCGGGCGTCCGGGTCGGGGCCGCTCGCGGTCCAGCGGACGAGTTCGACGGTGCCGCCGGAGATCAGCGGTCCGAACATGCCGGTGGCGGTGAGGTCGAAGGAGACCGGCGAGTGGACCAGGACGCGGTGGCGCAGGCTCTCGTACTCGGCGGTCGCCCAGGCGAGGTAGGTGACCAGCGAGCGGTGCTCGACGACGACCGCCTTGGGGCGCCCGGTCGAGCCCGAGGTGAAGATGACGAACGCGGCGTGTTCGGGCCGACGGACCACTCCGGTGAGGGGTGCCGCCGACTGCCGGGCGATCTCCCCGGCGGTGACCAGCACGACCGGGGCTTTCGTCAACGAGCCGGCAGTGTCGGCGAGGTCGGCCGTGGTGACCACGGCGGCCGGCGCGATGTCGCCCAGCATGAAGGCGAGCCGGTCGGCGGGGTGCGCCGGGTCGAGCGGCAGATAGCCGGCGCCGGTCTTCAGAGCGGCCAGCAGGGTCACCGGGATGTCCTCGGAGACCGGCATCAGCACGGCGACGTACCGCTCGGGTTCGGCGCCGAGGCCGATGAGGTGCCTGGCCAGCCGATTGGCGCGGGCGTCGAGTTCCGCGTACGACAGCTCGGTGGTGCCGAAGACGACGGCGGGAGCGTCCGGCGTGCGGGCGGTCTGGGCCTCGATCAGGTCGGTGAGGGTGCCCGGGGGCAGCTCGTGGCCGGTGGCGTTCCACTCGGTGAGCAGCAGCCGCCGCTCGTCGGCGGTCACGACATCGAACTCCCGCACCGGGCGCTCCGGTTCGTCGGCGACGGCGGTGAGCAGCCGGGTGAAGCGCTCCGCGATCCGGGCGGCCGAGTCGCGGTCGAACAGGTCGGTGGCGAACTCCAGGAACCCGGTCACCCCGCCCTCGGGCCGCTCGGTGAGGAAGAACGACAGGTCGAACTTGGCGGCGGGCGAGGCCACCGGCCATACCCGCGCCGTGAGGCCGGGCAGGTCGACCGCGAGGTCGAGTGCCGCCTGCTGGTCGGCGTTGTTGAAGTTCAGGTTGGTCTGGAACAGCGGGTGCCGGGCCGTGGAGCGCGCCGGGTTCACGGCCTCCACGACGCGTTCGAACGGCACGTCCTGGTGGGCGTAGGCGGCCAGGTCGGCGGCCCTCACCCGGCGTAGCACCTCGCTGAAGCCGGGGTCGCCGGTCAGGTCGGTGCGCAGCACCAGGTTGTTGGCGAAGTAGCCGACGAGCGGTGCCAGCGCCTCGTCCGTGCGGTTCGCGACCGGCGAGCCGATCACGATGTCGTCGCCCGCGCCGAGCCGGTTCAACAGGGTGGCCAGGGCGGCGTGCACGACCATGAAGACAGTCGTGTGGTGCTCCCGCGCGAGCCGGACCAGGGCCGCGTGGACCCCGGGCTCGACGGCGAAGGACACCGTGTCGCCGCGGTGGGTGGGCACGGCGGGCCGGGGCCGGTCGAAGGGCAGCTCCATCTGCTCGGGCAGCCCGTCGAGCGTGGTGCGCCAGTGGTCGAGCTGCCGTGACAGGGCGCTGTCCGGGTCGTCGGCCGCGCCCAGCGCGCGCCGCTGCCAGAGCGCGAAGTCGGCGTACTGGAGGGGCAGCCGGGCCCAGCCGGGCTCCTCTCCGCGGGTCCGGGCGGCGTACGCGGTGGCGAGGTCGCGGGCGAGCGGGGCCATGGAGGCGCCGTCGCCGGCGATGTGGTGCAGGACGAGGAGCAGCACGTGCTCGCCCGCGCCGAGGTCGAACAGGGTGGCCCGCAGCGGGGGCTGGGCGGTGAGGTCGAACGGGGTACGGACGGCGTCGCCGAGCCGTTCGCCGAGGGCGTCCTCGTCGGTCCGTACGACGGTCAGCGGCGGCACCGAGCCCAGGACGACCTGGTGGGGGCCGTGTGCGTCCTCGGCGAAGACCGTGCGCAGTGCCTGGTGCCGCTGGGCCAGGTCGTCCAGGGCGGTGGTGAGCGCGGCCACGTCGAGGTCGCCGGTCAGCCGCAGTGCGACGGGCAGGTTGTACGTCGGGGACGGGCCCTCGAGCCGGTGCAGGAACCACAGCCGTTCCTGGGCGTACGACAGCGGCAGGCGTGCCCCGCGCGGCTGCGCGGCGACGGCCGGGCGGCGCGGCCCGCCGCCGCCGAGCCGGGACGCGAGCTTCGCCACGGTCGTCGCCTCGAACAGCACGGACAGTTCGAGGTCGATGTCGAGGGCGGCGCGGATGCGGCCGGCCAGCCGGGTGACCAGCAGGGAGTGGCCGCCGAGCGCGAAGAAGTCGTCGTCGGCGAAGACCTCGGGCACGCCCAGCACCTCGGCGAACAGCCCGCACAGGATCTCCTCCTGCGGGGTGCGCGGTCCGCGTCCGGTGGTGTGCGTGAGGTCGGGGACCGGCAGGGCCTTGCGGTCGAGCTTGCCGTTCGGGGTGAGCGGCAGCACCTCCAGGGGGACGATCTGGGCCGGGACCATGTACTCGGGCAGCCGGGCGGCGAGCCGGTCGCGTATGCCGTCGGCGTCGAGCGGGGTGTCCGGGGTGGCGGGGACGACATAGCCGACGAGCCACTGGCCGTGCACGGCCGCGACGGCCCGGTCGACGGACGGGTGGTCGGCGAGCGCGCCCTCGATCTCGCCGAGTTCGACGCGGAAGCCGCGCAGTTTGACCTGGTCGTCGGCGCGGCCGAGGTACTCCAGTGCGCCGTCCGCCGTCCAGCGCGCCACGTCGCCGGTGCGGTACATGCGGGAACCGGGCGGGCCGTAGGGGCTGGCGACGAACCGTTCGGCGGTCAGGCCGGGCCGGTCGAGGTAGCCGCGCGCGAGCTGGACGCCCTCGCAGTACAGCTCGCCGGGCACGCCGGGCGCGACCGGGGCCAGGTGCGCGTCCAGCACGTACAGGCGGGTGTTGGGGACGGGGCCGCCGATCAGCACGGTCCCGGTGTCCGGACCGGCCGACCAGGTGGTGACGTCGACGGTGGCCTCGGTCGGGCCGTACATGTTGAGCAGCTCGGCGTTCGGTGTCTCCTGGTGGAAGCGGCGGACCAGTTCGGCGGGCAGTGCCTCGTCGCCGGAGACGACCATGCGCACGGAGCCCGGCAGCCGCATCTCGGCGAGGTAGGCGCCGAGCATGGAGGAGCTGAGGTGGACGACCGTGACGCGCTCCTCGCGCATCAGGCGTTCCAGGTAGCGCGGGTCGCGGTGCCCGTCCGGGCGGGCGACGACGAGGGTGCCGCCGTGGGTGAGGGTCCAGAACACCTCCCACACCGACACGTCGAAGCTCACCGGGGTGGACTGCAGCACCCGGTCGGCGGGCGTCAGCCGGTGGTCGCGCTGCATCCACCGCAGCCGGTTGGCCATGCCCGCGTACGTGTTGACGGTGCCCTTGGGGCGGCCGGTGGAGCCGGAGGTGTAGATGACGTACGCGGCGCCGGCGCCGTTCACCGGCACCCGCGGGTTCGCCGCGGACTCCTCCGACGCGGACTCGGGCGCGATCCGGTCGAAGCCGTCCACGTCCCGGTCGGAGACCAGCAGGGCGGCGCCGGAGTCGGCCAGGATGTACGCGATCCGGTCGGCCGGGTAGCCGGTGTCGATGGGCACGTACGCCGCGCCCGTCTTGAGGACCGCCCACAGGGCCGTGATCAGGTCCACGGAGCGCGGCAGCATGACGGCGACCCGGGACTCCGGTCCCACGCCCCGCCGGCGCAGGGCGTGCGCGAGCCGGTTCACGCGGGTGTTCAGCTCGCCGTAGGTGACGCGCTCGCCCTCGAAGCAGACGGCCTCGGCGTCGGGTTCCTGTGCCTCGAAGAGCTCCACGAGCGAGCGCGGGTCGTCCCACGGGAGGCTGGTGTCGTTCCAGCCGTGCAGGACGAGGGCGCGGTCCTCGGCGCCGACCACGTCCACCTGGGACAGCCGCTGCGCGGGATCGGCGGTGACGCACTCCAGCACGCGCACGAACCGGGTCGCGAAGCTCTCCGCCGTGCGCCGGTCGTACAGGTCGGTGGCGTACTCCAGGCGGCACAGCAGCCCGCCGTCCTCGTGGACGTGGCAGTCGAAGTGCACATCGAACTTGGCGGTGCCGCTGGTCACCGGGTGGGGGTCGGCGGTGACGCCGGGAAGGTCGAAGCGGGCCTCGGTGAGGTCCAGCCAGGCCAGCATCACCTGGAAGAAGGCGTGCCGGGAGCGGGAGCGCTCGGGGTTCAGCTCCTCCACCAGCCGCTCGAACGGCACGCCCTGGTGGGCGTAGGCGGCGAGTCCCGTCTCGCGGACGCGGACCAGCAGCTCCTCGAAGGTCGGGTCGCCGGAGGTGTCCATGCGGTAGACGAGGGTGTTGATGAACACGCCGACCACGTCGTCCAGCACGGAGTCCGGCCGGTCGGCGATGACACCGCCGAGGGGGATGTCCTCGCCCGCGCCGAGCCGGGTGAGCAGCAGGGACACGGCGGCCTGGAGGATCATGAACGGGGTGGTGCGGGTGCGGCCGGCCAGGTCCAGCATCCGCTGGTAGAGGTCCGCTCCGACGGGGAACTCCACGTGGTCGCCGCGGTGGGTGGCCACCGCGGGGCGCGGCCGGTCGCCGGGGAAACTGACCTCGGGCGGCAGGCCTTCGAGGTGCTGCTTCCAGTAGTCGATCTGGCGCGGCAGGTCCGTGGCGAGCGTGTCGCGCTGCCAGATCGCGAAGTCCGGGTACTGGACCTCGAGTGCGGGCCGGGCCGGCGGGCGGCCGCCGGTCCGGGCGCGGTAGGCGGAGGTGATGTCCTCGGCCATCGGGCGCAGTGAGGCCCCGTCCGCGGCGATGTGGTGCACGACCAGCAGCAGGATGTGGGTGTCGGGCCCGGTCTCGTACAGCGTCGTGCGCAGGGGCACATCGCGCGTCAGGTCGAAGGGGCGGGCCGCGTCGGCGGCGAGGTCGGGGTCCGTGTCCCGGACGAACGCCGTGGTGAAGGGCGTGTCGGGCGCCAGGACGACCTGGTGCGGACCCTCGGCGTCCTCGGGGTAGACCGTGCGCAGCGCCTCGTGACGGGCCACGAGGTCGGCCAGCGCGCCGCCGAGGGCGTCGGCGTCGAGGGCGCCGGTCAGCCGGATCTGGAGGGGGATGTTGTACGTGCCGGAGGCGCCCTGGAGCCGTTGCAGGAACCACATGCGCTCCTGGGCGAACGACAGCGGGACGCGGCCGGGCCGCTCCTCCGCCGTGATGCGCTTGGCCTGCGGGGCGAGCCGGGTCAGCCGTTCGGCGACCTGGGTGACGGTCGGGCCGGCGAAGACGTCCCGCAGCGACAGATCGACGCCGAACTCGTCGCGCACCCGGTGGACCAGGCGAATCATCAGGATCGAGGTGCCGCCGAGGGTGAAGAACTCGTCGTCGACACCGACCTGCTCGACGTCGAGGACCTCGGCGACGATGGCGCACAGCGTCTCCTCCTCGCGCGAGCGGGGCGTCCCGCCGCCGGCCGGGGCGGCGGACACCACATCCGTCCCCACGGGGGTGCCGGCGCCCGTGACCAGGATCCGGTCCGCTTCGCCCACCGGGGGCAGCTCGCCCACCGGCGCGTCGAGTCCGGCCGCCGCGCCGCCCATCAGGCCCGCCAGCAGGTCGGCGACGCGGGCCATGGCGGCCGCGTCGAAGGCGCCGGTGAGGTAGGAGAACGTCAACCGCAGCCGCGGTCCGGGGAAGACCGACAGGGTGAGCGGGTAGTGGGTGCGCTCGACCAGTCCGGCGTGGGCCAGGCGCAGTCCGCCCGCCTCGATGCCGTCCTCCATGGGGTAGTTCTCGAAGGCGACGACGGTGTCGAACAGCGCGTCGAAACCGGACACGCGGGTCAGCTCGGCCAGCGAGGCGTGCTGGTGGTCGTGGAGCGAGCGCTGTTCGTGCTGGAGCCGGGTCAGCAGCGCGGCCAGCGGCTCGGCGCGGTCGAGGCGGACCCGGACGGGAAGCGTGTTGACGAACAGTCCGATCATCGCCTCCGCTCCGGACAGCTCGGGCGGACGCCCGGAGACGGTGGCGCCGAACACGACGTCGTCACGGCCGGTGAAGCCGCTCAGCAGCAGCCCCCACAGCCCCTGCACGACGGTGTTGAGGGTGAGCCGGTGCGCGCGGGCCGCCGACGACAGGGCGTCGGTGAGCGCCTCGGACAGAACGAGTTCGTGGACCTCGTGCCCCTCGACGGCACGGTCGGCGGGGGCCAGCAGGGTGGGCGCCGCGAGCCCCGCGAGCCGTTCGCGCCACACCTCGGCCAAGGCCTCGCGGTCCTGTCCGTCCAGCCAGGCCAGATAGTCGCGGTACGGGACGGCGGGGGGCAGTTCGGCGCCGCCGTACAGGGCGAACAGGTCACGCACCAGCAGCGGCAGCGACCAGCCGTCCAGCAGCAGGTGGTGATGGGTCAGCACGAGGCGGTCGCCGAGCGCGGTGAACCGCAGCAGGGGCGGCCGCACGACGCTGAAGCCGCGGGCGCGGTCCCGGGCGAGGAACGTCTCCAGGCCGTCCTCGTCGCGCTCCTCCCAACCCACCTTGACGTCGGTGGGGACGACCTGGACGGGGGCGCCCGCCGAGCGGCTGCGGAAGGCGGCGCGCAGGTTCGGGTGGCGGGTCAGCAGGGCGGTGGCGGCGGCCCTCATCCGCTCGGGGTCGAAGCCGCCGTCGATGTCCAGGACGAGCTGGCCGACGTACGGGTCGTCGGGCTCGTACAGGGCCAGGAACAGCAGGCCCTCCTGGAGCGGGGAGAGCGGCAGGACGTCCGCGGCGCCGCGGAACCTGTCCAGTTCCTCCTGGGTGATGCGGACGAGGGGCACATCGGAGACGGTGAGTGCGCCGCGCGTGTGAGCGGCCAGTTCGGCCAGGGCCTTGGTCCACCCCTCGGCGAGGGCGCGCACGTCGGTGTCCGTGAGGACGCCCGAGGGGTAGGTCCACTCGGCGGTGAGCTCGCCGTCACGGACGTAGGCGTCGATCTGCAGGGCGTGGGTGAGCGCGAGGCCGTCGTCCGCGAGCAGTTCCACGGCCGCCTCGCCCTCGGCCAGGCGCCAGCCGCCGAGGTCCTGTGCGTCCAGGCGGCCCAGGTAGTTGAAGGAGATCTGGGGCGCGGGCAGCCCCGTGAGGCGGTCGCGGAGCAGGTCATGACCGCGTCCGCCGTGCGGGATGGCGCGCAGCTCCTCCTTGGTGCGCTTGATCAGGGCGGGGCCGGTCCCGGTGCCGGGGCCGAGGCGCACCGGGTGGATACGGGTGAACCAGCCCACGGTGGTGGACAGGTCCATGCCGTCGGGCAGGTGGTCGCGGCCGTGGCCCTCCAGGTCGACCAGGACCGCTCCTTCGCCGCGGTGGCGTTGTACGGCCGCCGAGAGCGCGGCGAGCAGGATGTCGTCCGGGGTCGCCCGCCAGGCGGCGGTCAGCGCGGTCAGCACGGTGGCGGTGAGGTCGGCCGGGGCGGTGACGGTGATCGAGCGAGCCGTGCCGTGGACGTCCCGGACGGGGGCGAGGGGGCGGGCGCCGAGGACGGGTTCGGGGGTGGACAGCAGCTCCGTCCACAGGGGGAGTTCGTCGTCCGCGGCGGTGGCGAGGTGCTCGGCCCAGCGGCGCAAAGACGTCCCGGCCGGGGGCAGCTCGCGCTCGGCGAGCGCCTCGGCGAGGTCGGCCAGCAGGATGCGCCAGGACACACCGTCGACGACCAAGTGATGGAGCACGAGCAGCAGTCGGCCGGAGGCGAACCACACGGCGCGCACCATCACACCGTCGTCGGGCGACAGCGCGCGGCGGGCGGCCTCCTTCTGCCCGGCCACGTCCTCGTCCCTCGCGCGCGTCAGGCAGTCCCCGGCCCGTACGGCGCCCACCGGCCGGATGTGCCGGCCGCGCATGCGCAGGGCGTCGTGGCGGTCGAGCACCTTCTGGAGGGCGGCGGCCAGCCGGTCGTACGACAGCCCGGACTCGGTGGCGAGGAGGAGGGACTGGGCGAACCCGGCGGTGGGGCCGCCGCGTTCGGCGAGGCGCCGGGCCATCGGTGTCCCGGCGAGCTCGCCCACCGGGTCGTCCTCGACGGACGGGACTGCCGATGCGGTCGCGGCCACGGTGGCGAGCCGGGCGACGGTCGGATGGTCGAAGACGTCCTGCGGGGTGAGGTGCAGGCCCTGGCGGCGGGCGCGGCTGACGAGCTGGATGGCGTGGATGCTGTCCGCGCCGAGGGCGAACAGGTCGTCGTCCACGCCCAGTTCCGGGCGGCCGAGCAGGTTTGCGACAAGGGCGTGCAGGGTGCGTTCGGTGGCGGTGCCGGGTGCGCGTCCGCTGACCGGCTGTGCCGGGGCGGGCAGGGCGCGGCGGTCGACCTTGCCGTTGGGGGTCACCGGGATCGACGGCAGGACGAGCACACTCACCGGCACCATGTGGGCGGGCAGCCGGTCGGCGAGCCAGGCCCGCGGGTCGGTCTCCGGGGTGCCGGTCGCGTAGCCGACGAGCTGCCGGGCGCCCGTGGGGGAGTCGCGGACGAGGACCACGGCCTGATCGACGCCGGGCACCGACGCCAGGACCGCCTCGACCTCAACGGGTTCGACCCGCTGTCCGTTGATCTTGATTTGGTCGTCGGCGCGTCCGGCGAACTCCAGGTCCCCGTCGGCCATACGGCGCACCAGGTCGCCGGTGCGGTACATGCGGGTGCCGGCCGGGCCGTACGGGTCGGCGACGAACCGTTCGGCGGTCGGGCCGGGGCGGTCGAGGTAGCCGCGGGCGAGCTGGACGCCCGCGAGGTACAGCTCGCCGGTCACGCCGTCCGGCACCGGCCGCAGGGCCGGATCGAGCACGTAGGCACGGGAGTTGTGGGTCGGCGTGCCGATGGTGACGGGCACGCCGGGCGCGCAGGCGTGGGAGGTGGCGGTCACCGAGAACTCGGTGGGCCCGTAGGAGTTGTGCAGCCGGGCGCCGCACGCGCGGTGGAAGCGCTCGGCGAGCCCGTCGGGCAGGGCCTCGCCGCCGCAGCTGACCATGCGCAGCGACGGGGTGGGAAGGTACTCGTCGAGGAACGGGCCGAGCATCGCCGGCACGAAGTGGATGACGGTGGCCCGCTCGTCGCGGACCAGCCGGGCGAGGTAGGCCGGGTCGCGGTGGCCGTCGGGGCGGGCGACGACGAGGGTCGCGCCGCGGGTGAGGGCCCAGAAGACCTCCCACACCGACACGTCGAACCCGACGGGCGTCTTGTGGACGACCCGGTCCGCCGGGGTGAGCCGGTACTCGTCCTGCATCCAGGCGAGCATGTTGGTGATGCCCGCGTGGGTGACGACGGTGCCCTTGGGACGGCCGGTGGTGCCCGAGGTGTAGATGACATAGGCGGCGTGGTCCCCCCGCGGGGCGACGCCGGGGTCGGTCTCGGGCTCGCCCTCGCCGAGGGTCCGTACGTTCTCCTCGTCGATCAGGAACGACGCGCGGGAGTCGGCGAGGACGTACGCGATGCGGTCGGCCGGGTAGCCGGTCTCCACGGGCACGTACGCGGCGCCGGTCTTGAGCACCGCCCACAGCGCGACGATCAGGTCGGGCGAGCGGGGCAGCCGCACCGCCACCCGGGACTCCGGCCCCACGCCCTGTCCGCGCAGGGCGTGGGCGAGACGGTTCACTCGGGCGTTGAGTTCGCCGTACGTCAGCCGCTCGCCCTCGAAGGCGACGGCCTCGGCGGCCGGGTCCTGGGCCTCGAACAGCTCCACCAGTGAGCGGGGGGCGGTCTGGTGGATGGTGTCGTTCCGGGTGTGGAAGCGCTCCCGCTCCTCGTCGCCGAGCAGGTCGAGGGCGCCGATGGGCAGGTCGGGACGTTCGGTGGCGGCGGTGAGGAGGCGCACGTAGCGGTCGAGGTGCGCGGTGGCCGTCTTCAGGGTGAAGCGGCCGGGGTGGGCGTTGACGGTCAGTTCGATGCCGTTGCCCGCCTCCGGGTCGCCGTAGGCGTGCAGGGCGAGGTCGCGGACCGGGCCGGAGGCCAGCTGGTGCGCCGTGGCCTCGGTGGCGCCGAACGGCAGGCGCGTGGCGGCGAAAGTGAGGACGTTGACGCATGGTCCGCTCAGGGTGCCCGGGTGGGCCGCGGCGGCGAGGTCTCGGCGGAGCCCGTCGTGCGGGTAGCGCTGGTGGCGGGTCGCCTCGGCCAGGCGGGTGGCGACCCGGTCCAGGAGTTCGGTGAAGGTCGTCGAACCGTCGACGCGAATCCGCAGCGGGACGTCGTTGACGAGCATGGCCGGTGTCGCCAGGGCGTGCGGGCTGAGCCTGGCGGCCATGAACACGCGGACGAGGACGTCGTGGGCGCCGGTGACCCGGTGGGTGTGGGCGGCCACCGCGGCGATCACCGGCAGGGACCAGCGGGAGCCCGAGAGCCCGCGTACCCGCGACGCGGTGTCCTCGGGCAGAGGGCCGGTCACGCTGGGGAGGCTGGGCGCGAGGCCGGTGGCGCCGGAGCCCAGGTCGGTGGAGTCCGGCAGGTCCGCGAACTCGGCCCGCCAGTAGGCGCCGTCACGTTCCCGGCGGGCGGAGCCGAGGTAGGTGTTCTCCTCGGACAGGACCTCGCGCAGGGTGCCGAAGCCGCTCGCGGGCGGCTGCTCGCCGGCGGCGAGCGCGGTGTAGACCTCCAGCAGGCGGCGGCAGTGCAGGACCTGCCCGTAGCCGTCGAGGAGGATGTGGTGGTAGCGGAAGTGGAGCCAGTGCCGGCCGGGGCCGAGCCGCAGCAGCGTGTGCCGGAACAGCCGGCCGCCGGTGACCGGGACGGGCCGGGCCTGGTCGGCGTCGATCCAGGCCCGCGCGGCGGCGGCCGGATCGGTCTCGCCGCTCAGGTCGAGGTACTTCAGCTCGCCGGTCACCGACGGGTCGACGGTCTGTTGGACCGTCTCCCCGTCGGTGTGGAAGCGGACCCGCAGGGCCTCGGTCTCGGCCACGGTCTGCTCTACGGCGCGGGCCAGCAGGGCGCGGTCCACCGGTCCGGGCACGTCGAAGTAGATTCCGCAGGTGAACAAGGGGCTGTCGGGGGCGAGGCGCTGGGCGACCCACACCCCGTGCTGGGCCGCCGTCAGGGGCAGGGCCGGGTTCGTCGGGGCAGCGTTCATGGTCAGGCCTGCTCACCGCTTGTGTGTGCCGCCTGCGCCTGCTCGCCGACGAGGGCGGACAGGGCGGCGCTCAGCGCGTCGACCGTGGGGTGGTCCCAGGTCAGCGCGTCGTCGACGGTCACCTCGAACTCGTCCTCGATGTCCGCGGTGATGGCCAGCGCCGTCAGGGAGTCCAGGCCGTAGTCGGCCAGCGGTACGGACGTGTCGATGTCCTCCGGCGAACGGCGCAGGTATTTCGCCACGCGCTCGGTCAGCCAGGTGTGCACGTCTCGGTTGCCAGCGGTCATGAGAGGGGTCTCTTTCTTGAACGGGGAAAAGGGAGCCGGGGCGCGGCGGCGGTGCGTACGGCACGGGCGGTGACGGTGCGGCCGAGGTCGCCGTACGCCGCCTGTCACGGACGAGCGGTCGTCACAGGGCGAGCGCCGTCACAGGGCGAGCGGTCGTCCTGTCAGGCCGAAGGAGCGGCCGGCGGCCCGGCGGTCCAGGAGCTCGGCGAAGAGCGCGTCCTCGACCGGGCCGGGCAGCGGGCCGGGCCGGCGCGGGCCGGGGGCCGAGCGGTGCAGGGCCGCGCGCAGCCAGGCGGGGTCGGCCAGGAAGTCCCCCGGCCGGGCGTGCCGCCACACCTGGGCGCAGGTGGTCCGGGACAGGAGGCGCACATATCGGGTGACGAGGTCGTAGTGCTCGGGGCGGGCGTCGACGCCGAGCTCCACGGGCGACAGCCGCTCGCACACGGAGGCCAGGTCGGCCAGTTCGGCACGGTCGTCCCCGAGCGCGGCGCGCAGGTCGGCGTGGTCGGGCGCCCAGGGCGCGTCCGCCAGGGCGTGGAGGGAGCCGGCGACGGGGTCACGGCCCGCCGCGTGCAGGGCCAGCCGGTCGAACCTCAGGGGCGGCAGCGCCTCCGCGAGCGCGAACAGCTCGCCGGGTGCCTCGGTCCCGGGGCCTCCCCAGGTGCGCCGGGCCAGCAGCGGGAGCTGCGGCAGCAGGCTCATCTGACAGGCGGCGCGCGCGATGTGGCCGAAGCCGACCGGGGCGAGGTCGCGCAGCAGCTTCTGGAACAGCGCGGTTGGCCCTTCGCGCAAGTAGAAGTGCGCGCCGAGGAGTTCCGCGAGCCGGTTCATGGCCTCCAGCAGCAGCCGGGAGACCTCGAACTTGACCGCGGAGGCGTACACGCTCGCCGTGCCGGGCACCAGATGCAGGGCACGGGCGCCGACCGCACCGAGCGCCTCGGCCCGCAGCAGGTCGGCGAAGACGCCGGCCAGGACCGAGCGGACGTGCGGGAGGGCGGTGGCGGGGCCGCCGTACAGCCGGCGCCGCATCAGGTGATCGACGGCGATGCGCAGTCCGGTGTCGAGGGTCCCGCCGGCCATCGCCGGCAGGACCGTGCGGGTGATCTGGAGGGCTTTCAGGGCGGTCTCCAGGCCGGAGCCGACCGGTCCGAGGACCGCGGCGGCGGGCACCGGCAGGGCGTCGAAGCTCAGGCCGCCGAGCTGGACTCCCCGCATGCCCACGGTGTGGAAGCGCGGCAGGTCGGTCAGGCGCGTGGGGTCGGCGCTCGCGCGGTCGACGAGGACCAGGGAGTGGCTGCGCGGGCCGGGCCGCGGGTGGGTGCGGGCGAGCACGACCATCGCGTCGGCGCGCCGGAGGTTGGTGACGACCTCCTTGCGGCCGGTCAGCAGCAGGCCCTCCCCGGCGGTGGTCGCGGTGAACTCCGTGCCCGCCATGTCGTTGCCGTGCGCCAGTTCGTGGAAGGCGATGGCGATGCGCCGGCCGTCCAGGAGCAGTCGGGCGGCGCGCGCCCTCTGCCGTTCGTCGCCGGCGGTCCACACGGTGACCGCGGCGATGAGCGAGCTGGCGCCGTAGCCCAGGCCGAGTGCCGGGTCGCGGCGGTAGAGCGAGCGCATGACCTCGGTGAGGTGATCGGCCCGCTCCAGACGGCCGCCCAGCTCGGGCGGCACGAACTCGGCGTTGAGCCCGTAGGCGTGCAGCAGCGACTCCCCGACGGCGAGCATCTCGGCGCGCTCGTCGGCGGCGAGGACGGCGGTGGCGCCGACGGGGTTGGCCGGATCGCAGAGGCTGCCGAGTAAGTGCTCCAGTTCGTTCGCGCGCTTGGGGGTGAGGCCGGTGGGGTCGGTGGCGGTGCGGTTCACGCGGCACCTCCCAGCAGGGTGAAATCCGGTGCGGTCGCGTCGAGGAGGACATCGGCCAGGGCGTCGAAGACGTCGCTGTCGTCCTCGCCGAGCAGAGCGGTCAGGCAGGCCCGCAGCCACAGGCCGTCCGTCCCGAGCCGCCCCGTGCGCAGGGACGGGTTCTCCAGCCACAGCAGCAGACAGGCGGCGGACGCGTAGCCGCGCTCGTAGCGTTCGGCGAGGTCGAAGGCGGTGCTGGGCAGACCGCCCGCCACCGGTACGAAGGCCGCCGACTCCGCTTCGAGCCCGGCCAGTTCGGCGAGCAGCCGATGGGCGAGCGCGGCGGCCTCCGGCGGGCCCTGCTCCCGTACCCGCGCCGCCGCGTCGGGCAGGGACTGCACGGCGCTGCACCCGGTGACGGACAGCAGCGCCAGGCGGTCCCGGTCGAACGCGGGCAGCGGCGCGGCAAGGTCGGTGGCGGCGCGCAGACCCTCGGTGTCGGCGCGGCGGCGACTCAACAGGCGGGCCAGGCGCGGCATCTGGTTGAGGAGGGCCGCGCGGTTGACGACCGTGGATCCGTCGAAGATCGCGCAGATGCGGTGGTCGCGCTCCAGCTTGGCGAAGCCGCCTCCGGGCGGCTGGGTGAGGAAGCCGCGCACGCCCAGCAGTTCACCGAGCCGGGTGAGGGTCTCCTGCGTCACGGTGGGCACATAGGCCTTGGCGATCGCCGAGATCGCGCTGAGTTCCCCGGGCAGGGTGTGCACCGAGCGGGCGGAGAGCAGGCTCACCGCCTCGGCGGTCAGCGCGGCGGCGGCGGCCCGGCCCAGGATGCGCCGTACGTGCGGGACGTCGGCGAGGCGGCGGCCGTACAGTTCGCGTGCCGCGGCGAAGTCGCGGGCCAGCCGCAGGGCGTGGTCCGCCGCCCCGAGGGAGAGCGCGGTGCACGCGATGCGGGTGAGCTGGAGCGACTTGAGGACGACGGCGATCCCGTCGCCCTGCCCGCCGATGAGGGAGTCAGCGGGGACCGGGGCGCCGTCGAGGGTGAAGCCGCTGATGTCGGCGCCGCGGATGCCGTGCGTACGGACCTTCGGCAGGTTGTGCCAGGCGCCCTCGGGCAACCGGCGCTTGTCCACGAGGAAGACACTGAAGCCGCGTCTGCCGCCCGCCGGGTCGGTGCGGGCGAGGACACAGGCGAGGGTGGACCTCGTGGCGTTGTTGATGAGCCACTTCTCGCCGGTGAGCCGCCAGCCGCCACGGCCGTCGCCAGAGCCGTCGCCGCCACAGCCATCGCCGCTGCCGTCGGCGGCCGCCGTGAACTCGCCGGCGAACAGGTCGGCGCCGTGGTCGCGCTCGGTCAGGGCCCAGCAGACCGGCTCCCCGCCGCGGACGCGCTCGGCGAGCCGGGTGGTCTGCGCCGGGGTGCCGGCCACCCACACCGGCACCGCCCCGAGGAAGGTCTTGCCGTGCGCGATGGCCACCGTCAGATCGCGGCGGGCGACCGCGCGCAGCAGCCGTACCGTCTCGCTGACGTCGCCGTCCGGTGGCAGGACATAGTGCGCGGGAAGCCCCGCGGCGTCGAGGACACGGACGGCGTCGTCGGGGAACTCCTCCCGGTCGTCGAGCCCGGCGAGCGTGTCGGGCGCGAAGGCGTCGTCCTCGTGGGCGGACAGCAGGGTGTCGAAGTCGGCCGTGGTCGTCATCGGACGGTCACCCGCCGGTACTCCGCCAGGGCCGTGGTGAGCAGCCGGTCCTCGCCGAGGTGCAGGGTGTCCAGCTCTCCGGCGAGATAGAGGGCGCGCATGGCCGAGCGCTGCACCTTGCCGCTGGTGGTGCGCCGGACGCCGCCGGGCCTGACCAGGGCGACCGCCGCGACGGGGACGCCGAACTCCCGGGCCACGGTCTGCTTCATGTCGACGGCTGTCCGCGCCAGCCGCTCCGCGCCCCAGTGGGCACGGATCTCGTGCACGGTGACGATCGCGGGGGCGGTGTCCACGCCGTCGTCCGCCCCGACCATGAAGGCGGCCCCGTGCAGCCCCTCCAGCTCCTCGTGCTGGGCCCGCAGTTCGTACTCGATGTCCGAGGGGTGCAGGTTGCGCCCGTGCAGGACGAGGACGTCCTTGCGGCGGCCGGTGATGTACAGGTCGCCGTCGAGCAGGCCGCCGAGATCACCGGTGCGCAGGAACGGTCCGCGACCGTCGCGGGTGTGCTCCCGGAACGTGGCGTCGGTGGCCTCCCCGTTCTCCCAGTAACCCGCGGTGACGCTGGGGCCGGCGAGCCAGATCTCGCCGATGCGTCCGTCGGGCAGGGCGTCCCGGGTGTCGGGGTCCACGATCAGGACGTCGGACCCGGTCGGCCCCCCGCATCCGATGAGCACACGGGAGGGCGTTGTGCCGGTGGCGGGCCGCAGCTCCTGACCCTCCAGCGCCGCGACGTCCACCGCGGTCCGCAGCGGTGGCCGCCCCCTGGTGGCGGAGACCATCAACGTCGCCTCTGCCAAACCGTACACCGGGATGAGTCCCTCGGGCGGGAAGCCCGCGGCGGCGAACCGCTCGGTGAAGGCGGTGACCACGTCGGCGCTGACCGGCTCGGAGCCGTCGGCGGCCTTGACCCGGGACAGGTCGAGCGTGGCGAGCTGCTCGTCGGTGACCCGCCGCACGCACAGCTCATAGCCGAAGTCGGGCGCGGCCGTGAAGCCGATGTCACAGGCGTCCAGCATTCGCAGCCAGTGGTACGGGCGGCGCAGGAAGGACATCGGGTCCATCTGGACGTACCCGTCCCCGGACAGGAGGCCCGGCAGCATCAGGCCGATCAGACCCATGTCGTGGTAGAGGGGGATCCAACCGCCGTACCTCGTACGGCTGTCGTTGCCGAACGCGTCGACCATCCGCTCCACGTTGGCCATGAGACTGCCGTGGCTGACCATCACGCCCTTGGGGGCGCCGGTCGATCCCGACGTGTACTGCAGCAGCGCCAGGGTCTCGGGAGAGACGTCGGGAGCGGTCCAGGCGTCCGGGTCGCCCTCACCGGTGTCGGTCGTATGGCAGACCGCGCCGACGATGCCCTCCTCGGCCACCCACTTCTCGACGTCCGCCAGGTCGCCGCGCTGGGTCAGGACGGCGCGCACCCTCGCGTCGCGGGCGATGGCGGCAAGCCTGCGGCGCTCATGCCGGAAGCGGCCCGGCAGCGGGGCGGGTACGGCGATGACGCCGGCGTGGACACAGGCGGAGAAGGCGGTGGTGAACTCGATCCCCGGGGAGTAGAGGAGCAGTGCCCGGTCACCTGGGGAGAGCCGTTCCTGGAGCCAGGAGGCAATGCGCCGGGAATGCAGATCAAGTTCTGCGCGGTCGCGCACGATGCAGCTGATTTGGCTGAAGTCCGAAACGAATGTCACAGCAGGCTGCTGCGGATTACGCGCTGCCTGTTCTCTCAGCGTCGTGAGTAATTCTCGCACGGCAGAAACCGTAGGTGACGCTTGTCCTCGAACGAGTACTGAGGGGTTAATAGAAACTTAAAGCAACTCCATCGAAGGGACAAAAAAACTTGGCACTTCCGTGATAGACCCAGGTCCTGGGGGAGCGTAGAAACAGATGTGTGCATACCCCTGCCGCGTCGGCCATCCTTATCCGTGGCCTACAAAAGAAATATTGGGACACCTACGCGTTATGCGGTGTTGAACTGGAGGTTCACCCAGGTGAGATCATGGGTCTGCTGGGGCCGAACGGTGCCGGGAAAACCACCCTGGTAAAGATTCTTACGACCCTCCTCAAGCCGGATTCCGGGCGCGCCTTCGTGAACGGCTGGAATGTGGCGGAGCATCCGGACAAGGTGCGGGCCACGATTGGAATGGCCGGCCAGTATTCGACGGTCGACGGCACGCTGACCGGTTTCGAAAATCTTTACCTCATCGCGAAACTGCGCGGCGTGGGCCGCCGCACGGCCCGCCGCGTCGCCGATGACCTGGAGCCGGTCGTCTACGCCATGCTCATCGGGTACGTCTTCGGCAACAGCCTGGGCGGCACGGCCTACCGCTCGTACGTCTTCGCCGGACTGATCGCCCAGACGGTGGCGTTCACCACGACCTTCACCACGGTCGGGCTCTCCAGGGACCTGGACCAGGGCATGGTCGACCGCTTCCGCACCCTGCCGATCTCCCGCGTGGCCCTGCTGCTCGGCCGCACGGCCTCCGACCTCACCACCTGCGTGGCGAGTGTGGCCATCACCACGGCGTGCGGTCTGCTGATGGGCTGGCGCCCACATTCCGGCCCGGCCGAGGTGGCCGCCGGGATCCTGCTGGTGCTGCTGTTCTCCTTCGCGATGTCGTGGATCGGCGTCTTCGTCGCCCTCATCACGCCCAACGCCCAGGTGGCCGGGAGTCTCGGGCTGATCTGGCTGTTCCCGGCGACGTTCATCTCCTCCGGGTTCGTCTCCGGCGCGACCCTGCCGGGCCCGCTGTCCACCGTGGCCGCCTGGAACCCGATCACCTCGCTCGCGAACGCCCTGCGCCGGCTCTTCGGCAACCCGCCCCCGCCGGGCTTCCGCGTGCAGCACTCCTGGCCCGCCCTCCACCCCGAGCTGTACACCGTGGGCTGCTCGGTGCTGCTCATCGCCGTCTTCGTCACCCTCTCGACATGGCGTTACCGCACCCGCACCCGCACCAGCCGCTGACCGCGACCGCGGCCCCGCCCGTGCGCCCGTACAGGAGTACCCATGACCGTCCCCACCCTGCGGCTCGGCCTCAACCTCGGCTACTGGGTCGGCGGCAACGACGCCTCCAACCTCCCGCTCGCCTCGCTCGCCGAGGAACTCGGCTACTCGGCGGTGTGGGTCTCGGAGGCCTACGGATCCGACGCCGTCACCGTGCTGTCCTGGATCGCCGCCCGCACCTCCCGCATCGACGTCGGCAGCGCCGTCCTGCAGATCCCGGCTCGCTCAGCCGCGACGACGGCGATGACCGCCGCCACCCTGGACACCCTGTCCGGCGGACGGCTCAGGCTCGGGCTCGGCGTGTCCGGCCCCCAGGTCTCGGAGGGCTGGCACGGCGTCAGATTCGCCGCCCCGTTGGGCCGTACCCGCGAATACGTCGACCTGGTGCGCCGCGCGCTGCGCCGGGAGCCCCTGGCGTACCGGGGCCGCCACTTCACGCTCCCGCTGCCGGACGGCCCCGGCAAGGCGCTCGCCCTGACCATCCGGCCGCCGCGCGAGCGGATCCCGGTCTATCTCGCCGCCCTCGGCCCCAGAAACCTGGAACTGGCCGGGGAGATCGCCGACGGCTGGCTGCCGGTGTTCTTCTCCCCGGCCCACGCCGCCGCGCAGCTGGAACCCCTGCGGGCCGGCCTCGCGAAGTCCGGGCGCACCCTCGACGGGTTCGACATCGCCCCCGGCGTCCCCCTGGTGACCGGCGCCGACTGGCGAGCCTGCGCCCGCCGGGTCCGGGGCTACGCCGCGCTGTACCTCGGCGGCATGGGCGGACGGCAGGACAACCACTACACCCAGCTGGCCGAACGCATGGGATTCGGCTCCCAGGCCCGGGCCGTCCAGGAAAGGTTCCTCGCCGGTGACTACCCGGGCGCCATGGCCGCCGTCCCCCTCGAATTCCTCGACGCCACCTCGCTGCTCGGGCCGCGGGAGCGGATCGCCGAGCGGATGACGGCGTTCGCCGAGGCCGGTGCCACCACGCTCAACCTCATGCCGGTCGGCCCCGGACTGCCCGGCCCGGACCGCGCCGCCGACGCGCTGCGCACCGCCGTCGAGGCGGCGGAGCTCGCCGGTCTGCTCGCTTCCGGCCCCGCCCCACAAGACCCCCGCCCCCACAACGCGCCCGACTCACAAGGAGACACCCGCACCCATGACCACGCCTGATGTGACCAAGCTGATCTGCCTTCCGTACGCCGGGGCGGGGGCCTCGTTCTACCGTCCCTGGAGCGCCCTGGCCGGGGACGCGCTGGAGATCGTGGCCCTCCAACTGCCCGGCCGCGAGCGGCTGATCGACGAGGAGCCCCACCGGGACGCGCACCAGGCCGTCGACGGGCTCCTGGTCCAGCTGCGGGAACGGCTCGGCGAAAGCGGTGACGGCGGCAGGGTGGCCCTCTTCGGGCACAGTCTCGGCGCGGTGCTCGCCTACGAACTCGCCCACCGGCTGGTCGACGAGCCCGGCGTCGAGCTCGTCCACCTCTTCGTCAGCGGATCGCCGGAACCCGCGCGGGGACGCGAGCAGCGCGCCACCGACCTGTCCGACGAGGACTTCCTCGCCCGTGTGGGCGAGTTCGCCGGTTATCACCATCCCGCGCTGGACGACCCGGAGATGCGGGAGATGATCCTGCCCGCCCTGCGCGCGGACGTCGAGATGCACGAGAACTACGTGCCGAGCACCGACCTCCCGCTCGACGCGCCCCTCACGGTCGTCCGGGGCGAGGACGACGACCTGGTCGGGTACGACGACGCGGAGTCCTGGAGCAAGGTGGCCGGCCGCGACTTCGAGTACATCGAGGTCCCCGGCGGCCACATGTACCTCACCGACGCCGCGCCCGCGCTCGTCCGGCTGATCGTCTCGACGGTGCTGTAGCGCCGTTCGTCGTCTCTTCCCTCCACACACCTCATTCTTCAAGGAGTTCTTGATGCGTCTGCACGGCAAGTCGGTCCTCGTCACCGGCGCCGCCCGCGGACTCGGCAGGGTCACGGCGCTCGCCTGTGCCGCCGAGGGCGCCGACCTCACCCTGCTGGACATCTGCGCCGACCTGCCCGGGGTGCCCTATCCGCTGGGCACTCCGGGTCAGCTGGAGCACACCGCCGCGCTGTGCCGGGAGGCAGGCGCGGCCGTGCTCACCACGGTGGCCGACATCCGCGACATCCAGGCCGTACGGGAGGCGGTGACCCGGGCCGAGGACCGGTTCGGCCGGATCGACGTCGCCGTGAACAACGCGGGCATCGCCGCGCCCTCGGGCAAGCCGGTGCACGAGATCGGCGAGGAGGAGTGGTCGCTGATGATCGACGTCGACCTCTCCGGGGCCTGGCGGGTGATCCGCGAGGTCGGCAAGGCGATGAGCACCCGGCGGGCCGGCAGCATCGTCAACGTCGCGTCCACCGCGGGGCTCGTCGGCTACCGCCACTTCGCCGGGTACGTCGCCGCCAAGCACGCCGTCGTCGGACTGACCAGGGCGGCGGCGCTCGACTACGCACCGACGAAGGTGCGCGTGAACGCGGTGTGCCCCGGGTCGGTGCGCGACGACGCGCGGGCCGAGGGCCGGATGCTCGCCGAGATCGCCAGGGCCCTGGAGGTGCCGGTGCACGAGCACGAGAAGACATTCGCCGAGGCGCAGCCGATGAACACGCTGATCGAACCCGAGGATGTCGCCGCCGCGGTGGTCTTCCTCGCCTCCGACGAATCCCGGCAGATCACCGGTTCGGTCCTGACCGTGGACGGCGGATTCAGCATCCGCTGAGCAGCACACACCACCGTATCCGCCGCCCTCCCCACGACTAGGAGTCCTCACGTGTCAGGCCCTCTTCCCCTCGCGGCGCGCTGCCACGCGGTGCGCGTCCGCTCGGACCGTGCCCCGTACCCGCCGGCCCCACCCGGGCTGTGGATCGAGGACGTGCCCGTAACCGCAGCCCACCCGCTCGCCGAACGCCGCCGCGCCACCGAACTCGCCCGCCCCGCCCACACATCGCGCAGGGTTCTGCTGCGCTACGCCGACGGCCCCTGCGACCTGATCCTCGTGGCGCCACGTGACCGGTTCGACCGCGCCGCTCTCGTACGTCTGGCGGCCGGCGAACCGGTCGGACCGGACGCCGGCCGCCCCGCGCCCGAGGCACCCGCCACCGCCCCAGCCCCGGCCTGGGGACTGGCCGACGGCCGCCCCGCCGGCCCTCACCTCTGGTCCCTGGACGACGGGGGCGACGAGACGAGCTGGCTCACGGCCCTCGCCGTCACCCTGCGCCGCTACGACCCCGAGACCTCGCCCGTCATCGGCACGGATCACGGCTCCTTCACCGTCGACCCGGCCCCCACAGTCGGCGAGCTGAAACCTTCGCCCGCGGACGGTCCCGCGCTCGTCGGTCTGCTCTTCGACGAGGTGGAGCTGCCCGGCGCGTACGTGCCCTGCCTGGCGCCGCCGTTCCCGCTCACCTTCTCGGTCTTCAGGGACACCGACGGCTGGCGGCTGCGCTGCGACCACGACGGCGGCCATGTCTCGACGGAGATCGCCGCGCAGTTCACCCGGCACCTCGTACGGGTGCACCAGCACGTCCTGCGCTCGCCCCGGACCGCGGTCGACGACGTCGATCCGCTGGACGAGGCCGAACGCGACCGCGTCGCGGCACTCGGCCGCCCGCCCCGCCGGCTGGTCACCACTGCGCTGACCCTGCCCGAGGCGTTCGCGCGGATCGTGGCGGCGAGCCCGGACCGCCTCGCCGTGACCGATGGTGGCGCGGATCTGACCTACCGCGAACTCGACGACCGCGCCACCCTGCTGGCGCACGGCCTTCGCGAGCGCGGCGTCACGGCCGGCGACCGGGTGGGCGTGTGCCTGGAGCGCACGGCCGAACTCGTCGTCACCCTGCTCGCCGTGCTGAAGGCCGGCGCGACCTACGTGCCCGTCGACCCCGCCTATCCCGCGGACCGGATCGCCCACACGGCACGGGACGCCGGCCTGGGTGTGCTGATCACCCGCCTGCCCCGGTTCCCGCAGGTGGCGCGCTGCGCGTCGGTGACCCCGGACGAACTGCTCGTCGCGGCGTCGGAGCCCGGCGACGTCCGGCCCCTGCCGGGCGCCGCAGCACCGGACACCGCCGCCTATGTCATCTACACATCCGGCTCCACCGGCCGCCCGAAGGGCGTCGAGGTGCCGCATCACAACGTGATCGCCCTGATCGACGCAACCCGCGAGATCTACGGGCTCGGGGCCGACGACGTGTGGACCTGGTTCCACTCCAGCGCCTTCGACTTCTCGGTGTGGGAGATCTGGGGTTGCCTGCTGACCGGCGGACGGCTGGTCGTGGTGCCGTACTTCGTCTCCCGGGAACCCGACCGCTTCCGCGACCTGCTGGTGGCCGAGCAGGTCACCGTGGTCAGCCAGACCCCGTCGGCCTTCGCCCAGCTCCTGGACGTCGACCACAGCCAGGTCGCGGTCAGGATGGTCGTCTTCGGCGGCGAACCACTCGACGCGCGCATGCTGCTGCCCTGGTTCGACCGCCACCCCGAGTCGGTCTGCCGGATGGTGAACATGTTCGGCATCACCGAGACGACGGTCCACGTCACCGAGCAGACCCTCACCCGGCGCCTGGCACTCGACGCCACCCGCTCGGTCGGGCACCCGCTGCCCGGCTGGCACCTGTACGTGACGGACCCGGCCGGACGGCTGCTGCCGCCCGGAGCGGCGGGCGAGATCTGCGTCGGCGGCGCCGGGGTCGCCCTCGGCTACCTGGGCCAAGAGGAACTGACCGCCAGGCGCTTCGTACCGGACCCCTTCACCGGCGGCACCATGTACCGCAGCGGCGACCTGGGACGCCTCCGCCCGGACGGCCGACTCGAACACCTCGGGCGCATCGACAGCCAGGTCAAGATCCGTGGCTTCCGGATCGAGCTGGACGAGATCCGCTCGGTCCTGCTGGAGGACCCGGACGTGCGGACGGCGGCCGTCGTGGTACGCCGCGACGACCCGGCCGACGCGGCCACCGCCCGGATCGACGCCTACGTGGTCCTCTCCGCCGGCGCCTGCGCCAAGGTCCGCGCGCGGGCCGCGGACGTCCTGCCCGACTACATGCTCCCCACCACGGTCACCGCCCTGGACACGCTCCCGCTGACGGCCAATGGGAAGCTCGACACGGCACGGCTCCCCCCACCCACGGCGCCCGAGCGGCCCACCGAGCCCGGTGGGGCCGGGGACAGCCCCGGTCCCTCTCCCAACCCCGTCCCCGAACTTCCCGAGCAGTTGCGGGAGATATGGAGCGAGGTACTGGGCGTGCCCGTCGGCCTGGACGACGACTTCTTCGAACTGGGCGGCAACTCCCTGTTCGCCGTCCGCATCGGCGCCACACTGCGCGCCCGTGGCCTGCCGTCGCTCCGGCTGCGGGAGCTCTACCGCCACCCCACCATCCGGGACACGGTCAGGAGCCTTGAGGGAGGCATGCCCCCAGGGCGGCACGGGGAGAACCCGACTCGAACGCCATAGCATGGGTCCCACGGCCGCCACCGGCCGCGGGGGCGAGCGTGTTGTGGGCGCTCCTACGCGACAACCGTGTCTTCACCCCTGCCCGGTGAGTGGGCGTCGCCGGACCATGTCCGCCTGGCCGGGGGGACGGCTCAGACCACGGAACCAGCCGGACTGGAGGAGCTGGCTCCAGCGGCTTGCCGGGACATCTCGGCCTCGGGGGTGGTGCCGGCATCACCCCCGATTCGGGGCCTGGGTCAACTGTTTCACGGGGCCCCGCGGAGGAGGCTTGATCCCGTCACCAGGAGCCCGGCCGACGGAGCCGGACGTCGACAAGGGAGCGGGGAAGCATGATGGCCAGTCACGCCAGGCGGAGAATTCTCAAGGGCGCCGCGGTCGCGGCAGCGGGCAGCGTGGTCGGCGGCGGCCTCGGGCCCGGCTTCCTCACGGCTGCGGCGCAGGCGAGCCCCACGGCCGGGAACAGCGGCGCGACCGGGGCGACCCCGTTCCTGGAAGGGGCCTTTGAGCCGGCCACCGAGGAGTTGACGGCCTTTGACCTCAAAGTGACCGGCCGCATCCCGCGTGACCTGGACGGCCGCTACCTGCGCAACGGCCCGAACGCGCTGGGCCTTGAGGATGTCCGCGCCCACCACTGGATGCTCGGCGACGGAATGGTGCACGGGGTCCGGCTGCGCGGCGGGCGTGCGGAGTGGTACCGCAACCGCTGGGTGCGGTCCTCGCAGGTGACGGCCAAGCTGGGGGAGACCTACCCGGGCCAGGCACCGCCGGACGACTTCGCGTGCAACACGCACGTGATCCCGTACAAGGGCCGCATCCTTGCGATGCAGGAAGGCGGGCCGCTGCCGTACGAGCTGGACGGCGAACTCAATACCGTGCGCCCGTACGACTTCCGCGCCACGCTGGGCGGCGCGTTCACCGCGCACACCAAGTACGACTCGGCGGCCGACGAGCTGCACGCGGTCGCGTACTACCCCACCTGGGACCATGTGCGGCACATCATGATCGACCGGACCGGCCAGGTAGTGCGGACCACACGGATCCCCGTCGCGGACGCGCCGATGATGCACGACTTCGCGCTCACCGAAAAGTACGTGGTGATCGTGGACGTGCCGATCACTTTCGACGGTGCCGCCGCGGAGGCGGGCGCGATCGTGCCGTACGTGTGGAACGACAGACATCCCATGCGCATCGGGCTGTTGCCGCGCACCGGCCGCACCACGCGCTGGTTCGAGATCGCCCCGGTGTACTACTCGCACACCCTCAACGCCTACGACCAGGGTGACACGGTCGTGGTGGAGTACACAGGGTTCCCCGCGCCGTTCTACGCCGCCGGGCGCGGCATGGGCGGACCTTCCGCGACCGGTGCCCCGACCCTCGACCGCTGGACGATCGACCTGCGCGCCGGCCGCGTCCGCAGCAGTCGGCTGGACGACCGCCCGCAGGAGTTCCCCCGCATCAACGAGTCTCTGGTCTCGCGTCGGCACCGCTACGCCTACACCGCGAGCGCGGCTGAGATGTGGCGCGCGTACGAGACCGTCGACGGGGTGCCGCCGGACGAGAAGTTCACTGATTACCTGGTGAAGCACGACATGCTGCGGAGCAGTCGGCAGCTTCACCGCTTCCCGGGGGGCGCGGCGGTCAGCGAGCCGGTGTTCGTCCCACGGCGCGGCGCGCGGGACGAGGACGACGGCTACGTCCTGTCGTATGTGAACGACCCCGACCGCGGGGCGACTGACCTGGTGATCCTCTCGGCCCAGGACTTCGGCGGCCACCCGCTGGCCCGTATTCACCTGCCCGGCCGGGTGCCGCTGGGACTCCACGGCAGCTGGGTCGCGGACGCCTAGCCACGCGCCACCCCAGGCCCCAGGCCCGCCTCGATGCCGCCCGGCGCCCGCGTCAGGCCTGTGCCGACTCTGGGAGGCCCAGTCGGCCGGCCACGGCGGTGAGGACCGTTCCCAGCGGGAGCGCGACCCGGGTGACGGCGTGCCGGTCGCCCCGGGTCGGGGCCAGGTTGACGATCAGTACCGGCTTCCCGGCCTGGGCCGCTTGGCGGACGAACCGGAGTCCGGACATCACCGTCAGTGAGGAGCCCAGGACCAACAGCGAGGTCGCCTCGCGGACCAGCTCGCGGCAGTGCTCGACCCGTCGTGGCGGAACGGCTTCGCCAAAGAACACCACGTCCGGTTTGAGAATGCCGCCGCAGACCGTACAGGGCACCACGCGGAAGTCCCCGACCTGTTCATCGGTGAGGTCGGCGTCGCCGTCCGGGTTGATTCCGGCGGCCACCGGCTCGAAGCCCTCATTGGCCTCCTCCAATCGCCGGGCGAGTTCGCGGCGCGGGCCGAGGGTGCCGCAGGAAAGGCAGGCGACCCGGTCCAGGCTTCCGTGGAGTTCCACGACGCCCTCGTTGCCAGCGGCCTGGTGCAGGCCGTCGACGTTCTGGGTGATCAGACCCGAGAGCAGGCCATGCCGGGCAAACGCGGCCACGGCCCGGTGCCCGGCGTTGGGACGGGCGCGGCCGAAGGTGCGCCAGCCGAGGTGGCTGCGAGCCCAGTACCGGCGCCGGGCCTGGGCGTCGGCTATGAAGTCCTGGTAGGTCATCGGGGTATGCCGACTCAGGCTCCCGCCCTCGCCGCGGTAGTCGGGGATGCCCGACTCCGTGGAGATGCCCGCCCCGCTGAGTACCAGCACACCGCCGGTGCTCAGCGCTTTGGCGACCGGTTCCAGATCCGTGCTGCCCGGCGGCAGGTCCTCGGCAGGGGTCCAGCTCAAAGTGGGACGCATGCGCATGCCGCCAGAGTACGGAACACGCTGCCACCCCCGCTTCCGCCGTCTCTACGGAGTGCCCCGGCCCGTCATCGGGCAGGCGCGCCGTCGAACGTGACCGTTGTTCCCGCGGCGCCCTTGGCCACCGATCACGACGTACGCCTCCGTACAGGCGAGATGCATGTGCGGCGATCCGCCGAGGGAAAGGGCCGGTCACAGCGCGAGCCTCCCGGCGATATCCGGCGCCGCCCTCGAACGGGAACCGACCACCTCTTCCTGCTCAACCACACCGCCGACGAGGTGACCATCGACCTCGGCCAAACTGTGTCCCACTCGGCGCCGGTAGATCGCCCGTGAAGATCGAGACGAGGGTGTCCAGTAGGTGTTCCTCCCGATCATGACCTTGCCGATCCTCCGGCCCGTACGTAAGTCCCACGCCCGTACGATCCTGACGGTGATCACCGGACACGTGTGGAGGTGATCAACGCGGTCTGTCGTTCGAGGAGGCGGCGGCCGCGTCGACTTGTGTGCCCGCTTCTTCGTCGATCCGGTCGACGAGGAGCATTGCCGCGTCGTCCGCCAGGGAGCCCTGGGTATGGCGGATCAATGCCTGGTGCAGTTGTTCCAGGAACTCCGGGGGGGTGCAGGAGCACACCGCTTCCATGGCCTGGGGCAAGGCGAAGAACTCGTTGTCACGATTGCGGGCTTCGACCACGCCGTCGGTGTGCAGCAGCAGGCGGTCGCCGGGTGCGAAGCGATAGCTCTCCGGCTTCGTGGGAGGACCGACGATGAAGTCTTCCAGGCCGAGCGGTGGTAGTGGCGAGGCGGGCATCAGGGCCTCGACCCTGCCCTGGCGCAACAACAGTGGAGGCGGATGGCCGCGGTTGACCACCTCGACCACGGATGTGCCGGGTACCTGAGCCACGAGGGCAGTGGCGAAGTCCTCCACCTGTTCTTCCCCGTCGTCCTGATCGACCGCACCCGGCACGGCGCACTCCCGCCTCAGCGCGGCCGCGCAGTGGTTCATCACCTCCACCAGGTCATCCTCGTAGTGCACGGCCTCCCGGAACGCGCCCAGTACGGCTGCGGTCAAGCGCACAGCGGGAAGCCCCTTGCCGCGGACGTCCCCCACGATCATCCGGACCCCGTACCGGGTTTGCAACGCCTCGTACAGGTCACCGCCGATCTGTGCTTCGGTCTCAGCGGCGAGGTACATGCTGGCCACCCGCACCGGGCCCAGCCGGGCGGGTACAGATCGCAGGAGGACTTGCTGAGCTGCCACAGCGACCCGGCGAACCTGGTTGAGTTCGCTCTGCCTGCGCGTGCGCACGGCTCTGCTCATGGTGACACTGACGACGGACACTACGAGGGCGGCCGTGAGGTTGCTGTAGACCAGGCCGCCCCAGCTTTGGTGCAGGGCGGCTGTGATCAGGGTGACGGCCAAAGCTCCGGTCGCTGCCGAAAGGGTGCCCTTCGGGCCCATCGTCAGTGAAGCCAAGGCCGGCATAGCGGCGAGGATGGGGCCGGTGTACACCGCATGTGCGGGCGACAGCTCGATCCCCAGGGCGAGCAGCACGATCATGAACGGCACACACTGCACGAGTCTGAAGAGCACTCGGCTGTGGCCGCCGGCTGCTGACGGGCCGGATGAGCGGAAGAGCGACCGCATAGGTACAGCCTGCCTCGCTCACGTGGAGTGTTCCACTCATACCCCGCAGGGTTCGTCATGCCTCAGCCGGTCCGTGGAGCATCACGGCCGATCCCTCCGAGGATCGCCGAGGCGCTGCCGGCCGACCGCGGGGCTCGGGCGACGACACGGTCACAGGGGTACGGCGACGGCGCGGACGAGCAGCCCAGTAAGGGGGCACGGCGCGGCGGAGGGGACCGCCATGGTGGTGAGGCCGACGCGCAGCAGGTGATGTGCGCCGAGTTTGTTCTTGCCGAGAACTTCATCCATGCAGGTCTGTCCCGGTCCCTGGTCATGTAGCGGGCGTGGCAGTCGGGGTCCTCCAGATCCATGACGAGGTTCTTCGCCGCCTGCAGCACCAGGTCGGCCGGGCCCCCTTGCCGGGCCGTGTCAGCGAGCGGCGTCTTCGGCGCGTCACGCCGGCGATGCCGCGTTCGCGCATGACTCGACCCCGACGGCGCCAACCGCGACGATCAAGGTCAGGCGCATCGCCATCGGATTTGAGCAGGGTCTCGATGTGCTCAGGCTTGATCACGTCCGCGCCTTCTTCCCGGAACGGCTTGTGAGGTCGGTTGCAACGGTTCGGTGGGGGACAGCAGCGCCGGTGCGTTTTTGGCATGCAGGGAATCCAGGGTCTTGATTTGCTGCCCCGCCTTCTGGAGCAGCTGCTCCAGAAGGTCGGAGTCCAGGCGTGGGTCGTGTGCCGCCG